>JALZVA010000228.1 GCA_023301335.1 Akkermansiaceae bacterium | reverse complement strand
CCAGAGGTGGCAGATACACCAGAGCGGTATCTAGCTTTGCTCAGAAGAGTGATGCAGGCACAGGCAGAATTGATTGCGCATTGGATGTCATATGGATTTATCCACGGGGTGATGAATACTGATAACTCTGCGGTCTCTGGTGAAACAATCGACTACGGCCCCTGTGCTTTTATGGACACCTTTCATCCGCAGTGTGTCTTTAGCTCTATCGATACCCGTGGGCGCTACGCATGGGGGAATCAGCCTAACATAGGACTCTGGAACATGAGTAGGCTGGCAGAAACCCTCGTGCCCCTTATCGATGAGGACATGGATAAGGGGGTGCAAAAAGTGGAAGCCGTGCTGGCGCAATTTCCTACTTACTTTAGCCAATGTTATCAAAGTAGATTTAGAAAAAAGCTAGGTTTACCAGATACAGATGCTGATGAGTTCATTAAAAGTGGTCTTGGCCTACTCGCAAATCAGTCAGTGGATTTTACACTTTTCTTTCGTCATCTTACGCTAGTGGCAGCTGGTGGTGATACCGAGGAGCTTACGGAGATGTTCTCTGAGCAAAAACCATTTCTCCGTTGGCTGGAGCAATGGCAGGATCGAGCATCTGAGAAAGAGCAGATGGCAGGGGTAAACCCTATCATTATACCTAGAAATCATCGTGTAGAGGAGGCTATTAAAGCAGCCTATGCTGGTGATTACGCCCCATTTCGTAGACTAGTGAAGGCGCTGAAAATGCCATTCACGGAGTGTGAGACGTATCACGATCTAGAAAATCCACCTTTACCGGAGGAACGCGTACGTGAGACATTCTGTGGAACATAGAAGGTTGATTACTAAGCAGGCAACGATTTTTTAAAGCGTTAAAAGCTCGAACTAGGAGCTAGGAAAAACGTGAAACAGGAGCGAGGAGTGATGAAACAAATTAGAGGATCTGAAAGCCTGCGTCTCTCACGAGGATTAATTTGTTTGTCACCTCCAAAGATTTTATTTATGTGAGAGCAATGAAATTGAAGTGTATTTACCTGATCTTTAGCCTAATGACAGTTTGGTCTCCAGGGGCTCTCGCAGATCAGCTTGAAGGCCATAAACATGAGCATAATGATTTTCGTCATTGGGAAATAGCCAGTCGTGACCCAGACCGAATTTTTCTTACTTTTCACGGGGATGCGGCGACTCGAAGAGCTGTCACCTGGCGGACTGATACGAATGTAAAAAAATCATTTCTAGAAGTTGCACCTGCTTTGGCTGAACCCGGTTTTGATCGTTTAGCGAATCGAATCCCAGCTCTGACTGAGGTTGTCGACCTTGGAGCGGCTAAAGGCTCTAACCAAAGTAAGGTGCACTATCATTCTGCCATCATGACAGGACTTAATCCTGATACATTGTATGCGTATAGAGTGGGAGATGGTGATAAACGTTGGTCAGAATGGATCCAATTTAGAACCGCCGCTCAGAAAGCTAAACCTTTTGAGTTTATTTATTTTGGAGACGCCCAAAACGATGTGCATAGTCGATGGTCACGTGTCATTCGGATGGCTCATCAAACAGCCCCTCAAGCTGCCTTTGCTTTACATGCAGGAGATCTCATCAATGCAGCGAACTCTGATACGGAGTGGGCAGGTTGGTTCAAGGCGGGTAGTTATCTACATGCTCAGTGGACAGGTATCCCTGTTGTGGGAAATCACGAATACCTTCATGGTGGAGGAGCGAGGAAAAGCCAACGCAAGATGTCCATGCTTTGGCAGCCGCAATTTACGCTACCAGTTAAGGAGGGCCTCTCTGAAGAACTGCATGAAACTGTCTACACCGTTGAGTATCAGGATGTGCAGATCATTGTGCTTAACTCGATGAAAAACACGCTTGAGCAAACGAAGTATATGGAGGAGCAGCTAAAGAAGCCTGGATTTAATTGGCGTTTTGTGACGTTTCATTACCCGATTTACAGTCCTCGTTTTAGAGAAAAGCATGCCTTGCCGAAGG
Source organism: Akkermansiaceae bacterium (assembly GCA_023301335.1). Lineage (GTDB taxonomy): Bacteria > Verrucomicrobiota > Verrucomicrobiia > Verrucomicrobiales > Akkermansiaceae > Rubritalea. The sequence continues at coordinate 3,015 of JALZVA010000228.1, read as the reverse complement.
CAACGCGTGAGGAATGGAGAGAACTCATTGCAAAGTATAAAGTGGACTGTGTTTTTCAAGGCCATGATCACGCCTATCTTCGTGGGCAGGTACCGATGCGCTCTGCTCCAAACGTAGGAGGTAATCAGTTAGAAACATTGTATGTGGTTTCAGTAAGTGGGCCTAAGCAAGGTCTACCGGAACCCCTGCATATTGAGAAATACAAGAAAGAGGGGTTTTCTGCAGTGAGGGTTGCGGAGAATACTCAGTTTTTTCAAGTCATTGAAATGAATGGGAATGAAATGACATATAAGGCCTACACAACAGCAGGTGAACTGTATGATGCCGCTGTTATTAAGAAAGATTTTAAGACAGGTATGAAAACTATCCGCCAAATGATTCCCGACACTAAGGAGCGTACTTTTGAAAACACGCTTGAGTATAGTAGTGAAAATCTGAAGTGAGATACATTGTCTAGTGATAATATAATATATTATAATAAAACTATACTAATCTAATACCGCTCACCTTTCCTGAAGAAATCGATCTTATCTAAAGGCTTTTTCTTCATCTAGGGAAAGGTGGCGCCATTTTCCACTTTCTAGATTTAGATGAAGCTTGCCAATACGCACGCGTTTGAGCTCAAGAACTTTTAGAGAGGTACCAAATTTAGGATCTTTCAAGGCTCCGAAAAGACGGCGAAGGTGTCTATTTTTTCCTTCGTCAATGCTGACTAAAAGCTTAGTTTTTGCACCACCTGTGCCAATTTTTTCGACCTGTAGAGCCTTTAACACTTCACCTTTATGTTCCACACCTTGGATAGCGGCTGTGATATGTGCGTCCGTGACATGGCCTCGGACCCATATCTCATAGACCTTGATACAGTTTCCAGGTTTGGTTAAGGCATCTCCAACTTTACCTACAGTAGTGAATAAAAGTAAGCCTTTTGAGTCCAAGTCTAGGCGACCAATAGGCATCCAGCCGTCCTGAAACACCCATTCAGGTAAGAGCTCATAGACTGTTTTCCGGCCGAGTTCATCAGAGCGTGTGACAACATATCCCTTTGGCTTATGGAGCGCTAAGAGGATGTTAGACTTTTGGGCGGTATCAGATGCATGCAGGTTTTCCATGATTTCACTCTTTTGGGCTGGGGATGCACTATTCTCAAAGAATAGGGGAATGACGATATAAAAATAAAAGTCTCTTCGCATCTAAGCTTTTCAACGATACACCCTTCGGATTCTTATAAGTATCTGAAATTTAATGTCTTCATAGATACTTAAAGGCCTGATTCGTTGGGTTTGTCACCTTTTTCTGTCATGGGGAGGGTGTGAAGATACGCTTTTTTCTATCCTTATCTGCCCTTATTTTTTTATTTTCTTTAAAAAAATATTTACAATAGGTGTGTTCATGAGTAGTGTTCAAAAAATCACTTATCACATGAACTGGTTAATCCTTATATCCTCACTTGTTGGCATTTCTTTTTCTGGAGCATTTTTAGATGCTGACGGAAAAGGAGGAGAAGATACTTCCTTTAAAGCTGAGCGCCTATCCTTAGAGGCTGGACCGCTTAAGACAATCTCTTATTTCAGCGATGAAGGGAGTGGTTTCTTAGTCGTCACAATGAGCAATGATGATACGCAGAAGCATATTTATCGTGGTATCAAGAAGACGCTCTGGGAGGAAATGAAACGTGCTGATTCACCTTTACCTCTATTTGAATCAAGCGTAGCGCATCGTCATAAGACAAGCGTGCCGAGTTCTTTTGAGTAAGAAACAAGAGATGAAAAAAGCCCACTCTGATACGTAAAGAGTGAGCTTTTTGTGATGATGTGAAAAAAGTGGTAAATCGTTACTTTCTGCGGCGTTTGGGCTTTTCATCTATCTTCCCGTCTCCGTCCCGGTCTTCACCTGGAGGCATGGTATTCTCAAATGAGACACCTTTTTTACGTCCTTCAGTGATATGCTCAGCATAGACTTTTCTTGTTTCCTCTTTTGCGTATGCCGCATTTACTTTGAGCAGTGTTTGTTTAATCTCTTCCTTAGAAGATGTTAGAGGAAGGTGGGAGAGGACTTTTCCCTCAGTGCCAAAGGTGCCGGACTGGATAATGAAGTGCCCTTGGTCTTTCTTAGCACTTTTGATTTTATCCTGCCACTTGCCATCTTCCGCGCCTGCTTGGTCGAAATGGAATCTACCAATAAGCTCTTCATCATTAAAAATCTGAGTTAGGACCGCTTCTTCTTTTTCTAACTGTTCCTTATCTCCTGCAGTGAAGAGCAGTAGGCGTTGGTCAGCAGAGGAGACATTGAGTGACTGTTTAAAGCTGTGAAAATCTCCTAATAGGGCATCATTCTTTTCGCCCTTACGTTTATATTTAGCTGAAATGGCGTTCATTCCAGCCACTTTGTCATCAGGAAAAATATGATTAGGGCTACGACCTGAACGGGTGAGTGTGGTCTCTCCGTCAGGGGCATAGACGACACAGGCAGTGTTCTGAAAAGTTCCTCTGAGAAGTGAGCGGACGATGTCTTGATGCTCTTTACTCTCGAGTGTGCCTAGACGGACACAGACGAAGTCTCGAGAAGCTTCAATAAATTCTTTAGTGGAGAGCAAACTGATCTCCGAATCCATGTAGCCTGGTCAGAAGGTGCCCGAAATACTGCCGCATTGATGTGCTGCGGCAAAGAAAAAGATGGGGCGGTTAGAGCGTTTTGCTTCTTTCTTAGCAGTCTCCCAGGTGGTGTACCAGGCTATTCCCTGCGAGCCAATTTCAGCTTTAATAGCCTCTGTGAGCTCATGCGGGGCAGGACCTTTGGCAAACCCAATGCCTGTGCTGGCAGTGAATAGTAAGATAGTCGGTATGATTGGATTCATAACTAATAAACTATACAGATGAACTAAAGTTGTAAAAAAAATTAGAAATCTCCATTTTCAGGGCGGGGCCTAATCCGCCAAGCGAGCAGGATAAAGATGATGAAGATAAATAAAAGGAACAGGGGAGTGAGCCATAAGACGTCTTGATAAGCTGTGGAAAA
>JALZVA010000227.1 GCA_023301335.1 Akkermansiaceae bacterium | reverse complement strand
GTAGGATGTAAGCGTCAAGCTCAGCAAGCAGTCAGCGAAGCTGCACTTGCTACAGGTCACTACTTCGTTAACCACCGTTGGTTGGGTGGAACACTCACTAACCTCACAACTATTCGCCGCTCAGTCGAACGTCTTCATTACTTGGAGTCTATCGAAAAGCAGCCTGAGTATAAGAGCATGTCCAAGAAGGAACTCTCTGCACTCGGTCGTGAATGTGAAAAACTTAAGCGTAACCTCGACGGTGTGCGCGGCATGGACAAGCTCCCTGACGCCATCGTTATCGTTGACTCAGCTAAGGAATCTATCGCAGTGGCAGAAGCACGCCGTCTGAACATCCCAGTGGTCGCTATCGTTGATACGAATGCTGATCCAACTAAGGTTGATTACCCAATCCCAGGAAACGATGACGCTATCCGCTCCATCTGTCTCCTTCTTCAGAATCTCGTAGATTCTATGGCGGTTGCAAAGAAAGACTAAGTATTTTTTAAATCCTTAAATAATTACACATTATGGCTATCACAGCATCAGCGGTTCAAGAACTCCGCAAAATCACGAATGCAGGTATGATGTCCTGCAAGAAAGCCCTCACTGAGACAAACGGTGACATGGACGAAGCTGTAAAACTTCTCCGTGAAAAGGGAGAAGCCAAGCGTAACGACCGTGCTGACCGCGAAACATCTGAAGGAATTACTTCAGCTTTTGTTTCTTCATGTGGATCTACAGGTTTACTCATCGCAGTGAACTGTGAGACTGACTTCGTAGCAAAAAATGACGACTTCCAGTCCTTCGTTTCTGAAATCACTCAGGCAGTTGCTGAAGGTGGTGCTACAGATATCGACTCTGCTCTCGCCGTTTCATTCGGTGAGTCTAATGTTGAGAAGACATTCGGCGCAAAGTTCGCAGAACTCGGTGAAGTGATCAAAATCTCTGAGCTTGCTCGTTTCTCTAATGAGAATGCAGCAGTTACTTCCTACATCCACATGGGTGGTAAGGTTGGAGTGCTCGTTGAACTAGGCATCACTAATCAGGCGACTAAAGAGAACCCTGCATTCCAGGAACTCATCAGCGACCTCACACTCCATATCGCGGCAATGGCTCCACAGGCGCTTAACCGTGAAGGTATCGACGGATCAGCTATCGAAACTGAAAATGAAATCAACCGTAAGCAACTCGAAGCAGAGGGCAAGCCAGCCCAAATCATCGAGAACATCCTTAAAGGTAAGATCAACAAATTCTACAGTGAGACAGTCCTTCTTGAGCAGAAGTTCGTGAAAGACGACTCTGTAAACATCACAGCACTCCTCGAGGCAAAGAGTAAAGAGGTCGGTGACACTATCACCCTCAATCAATACGCACGCTTCACAGTAGGTGCTTAACACCTTCGGGGTTACACTATTTTAAACGTCCGTTTACTTCACCGTAAGCGGGCGTTTTTTTATGGTCTGATTCTCCCCAACTCTTCGAGAAATAAGCTATTATTCGGATCGAGCGGATTTGAATAATCTTAGTATTTTCTCCCCTGCTTCTCTCTCCCCTAGCTGTATAAGCGAGTCTCCTTTTCTGAATAGCGCCGCTTTATTTTCAGGCTCTATTTCTAGAGATTTGTTATAAGAAGTAAGCGCCTTCTGGTAATCTTGGAATGCATCAAAATACAAGTGCCCCAAATTTATATTTAATTGGAAATCATTAGGAAATTTCTCTAAAGCATTCTTCAGCGTTTTTTCCACAGAAGGGTAATCCTGCTCTGCATACCATAGGCTGGCTAACTCTTGAAAGGCTATTGAGGAATTTAGCACCTGTGCAGTCGTTGCTCTTTGATACGCAGCTTTAGCCTCCTCAATTTGGCCTAATTTTCTATAGCAGTCACCCATCCAAGTCAGGGACAAGCCTGATTCTGGGTCGAGCTCTACTGCTTTCTCAAAGAAACTGACAGCCTTCTTCAACTCTCCCTTATCCACCTCCACGATTCCTAAGAAGATCTGAGCCAGCAGGCTTTTAGGATTTATCACCGCCTCTCTTTCAAATAAGGTCTGGCTATCCTGCCATAGTCCCGTACGTTTATGGGTAATGACTCCAGCAATAAGGCAGAGGCATCCTCCTAGCCCGAGGGCTAGCATAGGTCTATTCAAAGATTTAAAGGAATGCTTCACCATCGATAGCACGCCCATCGCCACGAATAGGTAACCTAGCTGAATGAAGTAAGAGTAACGCTCCGCCACTTTATAAAAACTGACAGAAGTGATCCCGCTAACAGGAAGCCAGAATGCTAAGACGATGATCACTCCTAGCAGCACCAATGGCTGCTTTCTGAATGGATACATCATCACCCCTACCAATGCCAAACCGACTACTGGAATCACGTAGAGCCTCCACGCCTCCACTGGACTATACACCCACAAGGCACCATCTGAATACACTGTGTTTTCTATATACCACCAGAGTGTATAAGGAAGCTCGCCAAACCTTGTGAGCAATGGCGAAGATGCATCAAGACCTCCTAATCCTCCCTGATTTTGAAAATAAATCGCCAAGCCCGCTACTCCTGCACTCAGTGCAGAAAACCCCAGTAATATAGGTATGCCTTGCTTCATTTTTTTACGTTGTAGCACATAATCTGAAACAAATAAGATGAGAGGTAAGCCTATCCCACTGGCTTTACTCATTAAAGATAAGGTGAAAAACGTTAGAGATAATACTGTCAATGGGCTTGTGATCTTCCTCTCTGCTTTCACCCACGCTAGCCACGAAAGCAGTAGGAACACCATACTCAGCACATCCTTACGCTGACTCAGCCATGCTACATTATGCACACGATGGGGATGAACCGCCCATATACAGCACAGTATTAGAGCTACCCATGGACTCTTTGAGTAATGTAGCAGTAAAAAGTACAGAGTTGCTACAGAGACTAAATGTAGAGCCAGGCTCATCAGATGGTGCGCACCCACACCATTCAGTCTAAATAGCTCCACATCTAACATGTAGGAAATCCAAGTGGCTGGATGCCACAGATTGGTATCTGCCACTTGGGTAAATGACCACTTTACTCCATCAGCTGTGAAGCCTCCATTTACATTCTCATTTTCATACAGATGTGAGGGGTCATCATAAAGAATGGATTCAAAGCCATGGACTTGAAAAAAAACAACCAGTGCTACGAATATAGGGATACAGCAGTAGATCCAATGTTTACTCATGCCTAGATCGTGCTTCATCTTCACCATTTATATTACTCTGCCTGTTCAAGGTTATCCACCTTCAAGTCTTCTTACTATAAATAAAAAAAGCACACCTTAAACAAGGTATGCTTTTTGAAATTAACAAGTGAATCTAATTAATTACGTCTTCTACGTGCCATCATGGCTAAACCTGATAAGGCGACAAGAATCGATGATGAAGGCTCTGGAACTGGTGTGAAACTATCAAATGTAGTTCCAGAAATTGGAACATTACCACTATTAGCAGTGAATCCAAATCCAAGGTGAAGGTTTGTCAAGTCACTCAATCCGTGCACAGCATTGGTAGTGTCCGAAAATTCTGTCCCAGTAAAGGTAGCAACACTACCAGCTAATGAACTATCCGCCGTAAATTCAAGGATAGTGTAATCAATATCAAAGCTACCATTTGCAGCTGTAGTGAAGGTTACATCATATTGATACCCGACCCCATTACCATGGGTAGCACCAGAGTTACCACCATTCTGGCCTAATGAATCAATTGTGAGGGTATCCAATGAATCTAATAAAGATGTTTGAGTCCCCTGATTTGTCGTCGCTTGTAAATCAAACTCGCCCGTGACATCTCCTCCTGCAATCTGCTCTACACTGAGAACATTACCTTCAATGTAAAACGAGTCTGTATCATTAAATGTCCCAATAGTAGGAGCATTACCGTTAACTAGCCCAAACTCAAACAATGAAAAATCTGTGCTATATCCGCCAGCAGGCTCCCCATTATTAGCTAAAAAGAAGTTGGCAAACTGAAACGTAACAGAAGACCCTACGGTATCGAGGTCGAGAGAAATTCCAGGTGACGCACCACCCACTCCGTCAGAAACCCAAGTGTATGTCCCAAGCTGACCACCACCGGCATTAGGATTATTACCTGATGTAGAAAAAAGAGTTCCATTCCCGTCACCGATTCCTTCGTTTGCTTGAAATCCATTTGAACCTGCGTTACCATCAGTCGAAGACGTGTATCCAGTAAAAGGCCCAGTATAACCTACTGCATTAGTGCCCTGTTGCCATGTTCCGAAGTCCAGGTTCTCCTCAGCATCATTGAAGCTGTAGGTGAAGTTCGTCTGAGCATACGCAGGCGCAGCAAGCAAACAAAACGCCGTTAAATTTTTAATTAATTTCATTATTTTAATATATAATTTATTTTCGCAATAGTAGAGATAATCTAAGATAAAAGAACACTTTTTCACGTAGACTAAAGTAAGCTAGTAACTTACGAGCCCGCTCTATATTACACCCTATTCGTATTTGCAAATATTTTTTTGTTTTTTAGCTGAATTTATCTCACCCGTGCATCTCTAAAGATCCGCCTCCCTGGTTAATCAATACCAGCACCCACTCATCTGCGATTGAAATCCGACACAAAACACTTCTTCATTCAAAATCTACTTGAAAAGATGTAGATCTCACACTCAATTGAACCAGATGCTCAGCACATCCACTATCGAGCGCTTTGGCGGCATTGCCCGTCTCTATGGCACCTCTGCATTAGCACGTTTTCAATCCAGCCACGTCTGCGTGGTCGGCATTGGCGGGGTTGGATCGTGGGCGGTTGAGGCGCTTGCTCGATCCGGCATTGGGAAAATCACCCTGATTGACCTCGACGATGTCTGCATCACGAATGTCAACCGCCAGCTTCACGCAATGGACGGGGAAATAGGGAAACAAAAGACGGAAGTCATGGCGCAGCGTGTTAATGCTATTAACCCTGACTGCGAGGTCATCTGTGAGCCACATTTCTATTCCAAAAAAAAGGCAGAGCAGTTACTTAGCCCCAGCTTTGACTACCTCATTGACGCTATCGACCTACTCGATACCAAGGCGCACCTCATTGCAGAATGCCACAAACGCCATATCCCCGTCATCGCCTGCGGAGGTGTAGGAGGGCTAACAGACCCCACTCGAATAGAAATCAACGATCTTTCAAGAGCCGCTGACGGTGCTTTACTAAAAAAAGTGAGAACAAGGCTCCGCCAAGAGTATAACTTCCCCAAGGGACGGCAAAAGAAGATTAAGAGATTTGGGATCGAGTGTATTTTTTCCTCTGAGCAACCCGTCTTCCCTACCTGTGATGGAGAAGTCTCCACCTCTCGTGACACCGATCAAGAAGCCAAGCTGAACTGCACATCCGGCTTTGGCAGCGTCACTCATATGACCGCTACCGTAGGGCTCTACGCCACGCAACGCTGTCTTCACCACCTTGCCTCAAGCTCATGAATCATTTTACCTTATTAGACATTCCCCAAGAAGCTGTCATCGATCTAGACACGCTAAAAGAACACTTTCAGCAACTAGCTGCTAAGAATCACCCTGACAATGGAGGGGACGAGCAGGCTTTTCAGCAGGTCAATCAAGCTTATCAGATCTTATCCGTTTCTCATACACGGTTGAAGCATCTCCTAGAGCTCCATTCCATCTCCTTTTCTCCACGTGGTACTGTCAGCGACTCTGTAATGGCATCCTTCATGCCTATCGGGGAACTCAGTCAGGAAATTAGCAGCCACCTTCAATCCGTCAAAAAAGCCTCTTCTTCACTTCGTAAAGCCCTCCTCTCTTCCAAATCCCTAGAGCTCCAAGAACAAGTCGAAACCTGGATAGACACCCTAGACTCCACCGAGGAGCAGCAACTCAAGGACATCCTCGACCAACCTCTAGACACGCCCCTCTTCCAAACTATTATCCGCAACCTTGCCTTCCTATATAAATGGAAAGCAGAACTGCGGGAGCATTACTCTCACCTCTTCTCCCTCTAAGCAGGTCAGGCTAGGTTCGCACGTCCAGCCTTTCTCCCATTTAAAAAATCCTCGAGGGAAACTTACAAAAAAATAGCTGATGGGGTAGACCCATCAGCTATGCTTTAAATATTTGGTAAATCTTTACTTAAGCGGCAGAGCTCTTTTTCTCGAGTGCTACTTTGGACTGATCTACAATCGCTGTAAATGCTGCTGCATCATGCACGGCAAGATCAGCAAGGATCTTACGGTCGACATTAATTTCAGCGGCTTTAAGACCTTCCATGAAACGGGAATAAGTAAGCCCCTCTGCACGGGATGCAGCGGAAATACGCTGAATCCAGAGACGACGGAACTGACCTTTACGCTTCTTACGGTCACGGTATTCATACTGACGCGCCTTAAAGACGGCATCCTTAGCATAACGATATAGTTTTGAACGGAAACCACGAAACCCCTTCGCACGTAATAGAATACGCTTACGACGGGCACGGCTTGCCGGACTATTGGTTGCTCTTGGCATTTTCTTTTTCTTTCCTATGAATAGATTGTTTTTTTATTATCTCCCGCAGTCTCATCTATTCGTATTTTGCTTTTTTAAGAGCAAAAAGGCTGTGTGGAGTCTATCCGATTCGCGGATAGGGCGCAGTCTTTCGCTGCAGTTTCTGGTATGGAACGGTATTAGTGGAACGGTAAGTTCTCAAGAATACGTGGCACATCTGCTGGAGATGCTGTAGTTGCTTTACCTAAGTTACGTTTACGCTTACGATTCTTCTTTTGAAGAATGTGGCGCTTACCTTGCTTTCGGCGTAGCACTTTACCTGTTCCAGTTACCTTGAAACGCTTTGCGACAGACTTTCGTGTCTTGGCTTTTCCTGATACTCTGGCCATGGGAGACGGAACCTAGTGAGTTCGACCTTAAACGCAAGGAGATTTTTATATTTTTCACACATTTGATTTTCTCAC
>JALZVA010000226.1 GCA_023301335.1 Akkermansiaceae bacterium | reverse complement strand
ACCATGATTATCATTTTGATAATCAAACAATGCAGTTTCCAAATCCCTCATTTGCTGGAGCACTCTAGCTTCCCTCCCTTTTTCAAGCTGCCTAATAATAATCGGAGCTGAAATACCAACGAGTACTGCAATGATAGCAATTACCACTAGAAGTTCTAAAATTGTAAATCCTCTTCTTTTTTGATCTCTAATGTCCATCTCTTATATTTACCAAGTAAATTCATTTAAATCAATCTGAAGATAAAAAAAATGACTACTTTGTCTAAAAAAATTGCTTTTAGGCATACCTAAAACTTATAACGGCCTACAATCCATGCTTCTCGATCCCAGCTTTGACGAGTTTGATACCCTCAGAGACGATTTCATCTTCTTCGGAAAACTGCCTCCAAACCTTAACTGCAGTAGCAAACCCTGGGTCTTTAAGACCAAATGCCTCAATCGCCATAGTGCCCTTAAAGTCTACCGCTTTAAGCTCCTCAAATACAGGGTCGAAATCAATTTGTCCGCGCCCGGGAGTTCCACGATCGTTCTCAGAAATATGCACATGAGTCAAATGACGAGTGATATCACGGATCGCCTGACGTTGGCATTTTTCTTCAATATTGGCATGATAGGTATCAAACATTGCTGAAACGCTTTTCCTATCAACCGCATCGAGAACCTTTGCAGCCTCGAACATCGTATTTGCAAAAAAGCCTTCATAGCGATTCAAGAATTCAGGAGTAAGAGTGATTCCCTGCTCTTCTGCGTATTCTCCTACGAGTTGTAAAAACTCTACTACGTGGTCAAAGTTCTCTTGAGTAGGTGGGTGCCCTGGAAAATACCCTACTGCAGCATGAAAAGGACCACCAATATTAGAACCTCCTGCGGCTACGGCATCATCTATCCTTTCCTTGAACCACGTTACGGCTTGCTTCCGGACTGCTGCATCTGGGGAGATTCCACTGATTTCCCCTGCACCGCAAACGTTCAGCACCTTCATATCGATACTTTTACAAAAATCACCTAGTGCTTTGTAGTCCTTACGGTCTGGTGAACCAAAGAAAAATTCGATTCCATCATACCCCAGAGCTTTCAATTTCTCCACTACTGGAAAATGCTCTGCAGTTAAATGACAGTTCCAAAGGTGCATATTCATATAAACGTCCATGCCTGTATCTACTGCATCTACCGCTAATGGGCAACCTCTTAGAGGAAAAAAATTAGCCTCCAATATAAGACATCTCTGGCTTTTCCTGAGCGACTCCAGAAGCTCTAAGAACCGAATAACGATCTTCTCGGCGACGCCAAAATGCTTCGATCATTTTCTTAAGCTCTTCTTCAGATCCCTCACGTAGTGTGTCTTTTACATTGAGCCCATCTGCTGAAAACAAACATCCATATAAAAGTCCATTCGCAGAAAGACGCATGCGGTTACAGTCAGCACAAAAGGGCTTAGTGACGGAACTAATGAAACCTACTTCAAAGCCTGTATCCTCTTTTACCCCGTATCTTATAGCTGTCTCTCCGACCTGCGTGGGAGGGAGCTTTACGAGATTCATTTCCTTACTCAAGAGCTCACGAATAGTTTCTGAAGACATCACTTCATCAAGCTTCCACTGGTTTGTATTCCCCGTATCCATATACTCAATGAAACGGATCGGAAGTTTCCTACTTTGAGCAAATTTCACAAGGGGGATAATCTGGTTTTCATTCACCCCTTTTTTAATCACGGCATTCACCTTTACTCCGAGACCTACCGCCAATGCTTGGTCTATCCCTGCAATCACTTTATCAGGTTTTGCCCCAACACCGTTCATCTGTCCAAAAACATCTGCATCTAAAGCATCCAATGACACTGTAACACGCTCCAGCCCAGATTTTTTTAATGCTTCCGCATGTCGAGCTAGTAAAACCGCATTCGTAGTCATTGCGATATCCTCTACGCCTTCGATCCTTGTCAGCATTTCAATTAAGACGGGTAAGTCTTTACGCAACAATGGCTCACCCCCTGTAATCCTAAGTTTTCTCACCCCAAAGTTCACCAATACGCGTGCAATGCTCTCAATCTCTAAAAATCTAAGGATTTCAGCCTTCGGGAGAAATTCATACCCAGGTCCAAAAATCTCCGCTGGCATGCAATACCGACAACGAAAATTACAGCGATCTGTCACAGAAATTCTGAGATCGCCTAATGGGCGGTCGAGTTTATCTATAAGTGTGCTCAATGGAAATGGGTGGCTCGTAGTTCAATTCTGTTGGTGAGAGTTAGAAGACTCCTCTTTCTTCCCTCCTCGGTAACTATTATACGCTTTAATGATTCTTGCAACCACAGGATGACGCACTACATCAGAACTGTGAAATCGCACAAACTGAACTCCTTCAACGTCCTTTAATGCTTTATGTGCTTCTGCTAGTCCCGATTGAATCCCCTTTTTTAAGTCCACTTGTGAATCATCCCCCGTGACGATGCAGTGTGAACCCTCTCCAATACGAGTCAGGAGCATGAACATCTGTTCGCTCGTGGTATTTTGTGCTTCATCTAAGATCACAAAGGCATTCGATAGCGTTCGTCCCCGCATATATGCTAGAGGAGCTATCTCAATGGTTCCATCTTCCATAAAACGTTTTTCCATATCAGGAGGCAGCATGTCCTTCATCGCATCGAAAAGGGGGCGGAGGTAGGGAGCCACCTTCTCCTGCATGTCGCCTGGTAAAAAACCTAGTGCTTCTCCTGCCTCTACCGCAGGGCGAGTCAAAATAATACGAGAAACTTTTTTTTCTAACAACATCGAAATAGCCATGGCCATAGCTAAGTAAGTCTTCCCCGTTCCTGCTGGCCCCATTCCAAATACCACATCGCTGGTTTGAATTGCTTGAATATATTTCACTTGCTGAGGCGTTTTCGGGACTATCGATTTTTTACCTCGCTCCCCGAGTAATCGGGTTTTTGACATTTGCGCGACTCCTGTCTCGCCTAGCTCCACCGCCACGTCAACAGCCATGCGGAAGTCCCTTTCGGATATTACCCCTCCAGATCTACGTGCTTCTTCAAGATCTATAAAAGCTCTCTTTGCTGCTTCTACTCCTTGTTCACTACCCTTTAACAGCATCCATCCTTCACGTGTTACCGCAGACACTCCGAGGGCATCTTCTAAATACCTGAGATGCCTTGGCTCGTTGGCAAATAATCCATGCAAAAACTGAGGTGTTTCAAATTCAATTTTATGTTCCCGTATTTCCGTAGACATCACTTCGTTCAATAATCCCTAACTTAATTTAAATTCTAAAGAAACGGTAAACTTGGACGAAAAAAAATTCTCTCATAAAAAATGAACTCTTTGCCCCTAATGATTCAAATTTTGATGTCTTCGTAGCAGATGCGGACGCCTCTAAACCTTCACCCTCCGCCATCAAAGTAGCACGCCGTAAATGCCATGGATCACTTACCAAGAGTGCTATTTTTAGATCATGCTGCTCCATCACTTTCTTTGCTTCGATAATATTCTCATGCGTGGTGAGTGACTGAGTCTCCATGACTATATCCGTTTTCTTCACCCCTTTCTCTACACAATACGCATACGCCACTTCAGCTTCTGCATACTCTGCACCCTTTCCTTTCCCTCCGGTAAGAAGTAGCTTTTTTACTCTTCCACTCTGGTAAAGTAGAATCGCATGATCGAGCCGTGCTGCGAACACCGGAGAGGGTTTCTTATGCCATGCAGCAGCTCCTAACACCACTGCGCAATCTGCATCTCCCCCAGCATCTGTATGCCCAATTTTATAAATTTGGTAACCAGAGTAGAGGCTGTAAATGAGGATACACAATAGCAGCCATTTACTCCACTTAAAGAAGGCGTTCCACCTTCCAAGAGCCTTGACTTTCTTGCTCTTCCCCATACCTCTTCAATAAAAAAAGCCCTTCATTCCTGAAGGGCTTAGTGAAAAATAGTTACATTCCCACTACCTAGCCGAGCTTAGGCTTCTTCGAACGGCGAACTGCACCGAAGCGCTTCTGGAACTTATCGATACGTCCTTCTGTATCTACAAATTGGTTCTGACCTGTGAAGAATGGATGGGAGTCAGATGTGACACCCATGGAAACGACATAGTGCTCAACGCCATCAACAGTTTCAGTCTTTGCAGACTTTGCAGTTGAGCGGGTGATGAACTGTTTGCCAGTCGTCATATCTTGAAAGATGACTGGATGGTATTCTGGATGGAGATCCTGTTTCATTGTCTTGTATTAGTTAATATTAATCGCGTTGCCGACGCGACTGGAGTGCGAAGCATCTCTATTTTTCTAAGCTGGTCAAGGATATTTTACTTCGGTGATCCATAGAAAATCTCATCCAAGAAAAATAATACGCTTAAAAACAGAGTATTCTAGTAAAGAAGGTTATGTGAGTATGCCCACTAAACAAAAACGTTCACCCTACTAAACATAGGGTGAACGTATAAAACATTACGGATGATCTCCGCTTTCAGATAAACTTATTACTGACTTACAGGATTAGAAAGAATTACTTTATCTCCAGTGTGGAAATGGCGTCCTTCTTTTAGAGACTTGTAATCAATGTTCGCAATTACGCGTCCTGGCTCAACGGCTGATACTACAAGCTCACCAACATAGCGTCCGCCACTAAGAACCATTAATCTCTGGTTAATAAAGAACTTGTCATTTTCTGAAGATTTAATAACTCCAAAGCCCCAATCTTGATCGACAGCAGCGAGGGAATAATACTTACCATTCGCTTTCAGGGATTCTTGACGCTTAGAGAAATATTCACTGTGGGATGATAATTTTGCAGTATTATCTTCACGCTTAGTAACAAGTGTTTCCTTTTCAGCACTAAGTGCATTGATCGCAGTATTAAGCTCTTCACGCTTCTTACCTAACTCAACGAGTTTTTTCTCACTCTGCTCAATAGTGGTGATCCCCTCAGCAGCAAATAGCTCCTTAATCTTATTTTCAGCTTTTTCATAGCCTACGATATCTTCCTCAAGCTTACCCTTCATTGTCATGGCAGTAGAAACATCTCCACCAAGCTGGCTAATTTTATTAGCCATCTCTGAGCTTAGAAACCCTTCTAGGCGAGAAATTACATTTTTAGCAGCTTTAGCTTTAGCTTTAGCTGAAATTTCATCCTCAGGCTTTTGCTGAATGAAAGCAAGCTGTTCTTCAGCTCCACCACTTGCAACAAGTTTATTGTAAGGAGCAAAAATTAATTTTTTACCACCTACCTTTTTAGCGTATGGCTCTTCTTGATTTGCCTCATCACGATCTTCATTTGGTGAAACATTGTCAGCCTGATAGAAACCTACTAGCGTTCTCTCTGTCACAAGTCTTACAGCAGATTCGATCTTTTCAGATTCAGTTGCTCCTTTGGGCTTATCATTTGCATCCTTGAGGTCAGCGAGTTTTAATTTCCCACCTGAGCGAGATTCGATTTGTTTTTCCAAATCATCATTTTTAGCACGATTTTCGAATGTCTCTTTAGTTAGACTTTCATGCTTTTGAGAATTAAGGAACGCAAATACTGCGGATGCTCCGACGACTAAAATTGCTATTAGATAAAGTAACGATGTCATAATAATATGTAGTTAAAAGTGTTAAAATTAGAATGAGAAAAGCTCTTCGGAAGCTTCTTCTTCTTCCTGTTCTGCAGGTGCTTCTTTTTCTCCTTCACCCACTGTGGTCTCTTCAACCGCAGCAACAGCAACAGGCTTTGGTGAAACAGAGTCTCCCACTTGGACAGATTCGCCTTCTTTTAGGGTACTATACATGATCTCAGCAGTCGCTGCCTTACTTGTAGTAGTTTTAACCTGTAATTCACCAATAACTTCCTCACCACGTTTCACGATGAGAGTAGAGCGAGGTGTCACCCCTTGTGCATCTCCTCCAGAAAGGATCACGAAACCCCAGTCGTTATAAACGGCTGTGATAGTAGCTGAAAGTTGCTCTTGGGATTTAAATTCTGTGTGATTTTTAATCCACTGATTATTTTTGCTCACAGCATCTACCTGTTGGTCAATCTCTGCAGAAAGCTTTCCTGTATCAGCTTCAAGTTCTGCAACACTTCCCTCTAAATTAGCAAGTTCAACCTTTGCTTCTTTTAAATTCTTAACCAATCTATCGACTTCATTAAGATCTGGAATGTCAGTCTGAAAATCAGCCTTTTCTTGTTCCAATGAGGCAATTTCATTTTTGAGACCTGCGAGCTTATTAGTAAGATCATTGGCTTCAACTTTTTTGCCATCACGCTCATCAAGCTTTAGTTTAACAGCTTCGAGATCAGCGAGAAACGCTTTCTGGGTTTCATCAATTCTATCGATGTAACCTTGTCGCTGTTTCACGAGCTTTTCATTTACTTTAATTTCATCCTTTAAAAGGCGGGCTTGTTCATCTTTGGCCTGGCCATTTAGGTATCCTACCCAAATAGCGACAGCAGTAACCAAAGCTGCGAGAATTCCGAATGTTAGCGACATAATAAGTGTGTAGTTTTAATGCGTTGACGTGAATCTAACTAACAATTTTGAAATCCGACAACCCTAAAATTCATTTTATTTTTAAAATTTTCTAATAGCACTCACATAAAATACTTATAATCATATAGTTAAACTACACAAAAACTTAGCGAAAACCTCCCAAATAGACTAAATATAAGCAATTTTCAGCTTTTTTGCAGCATTTCAATACTTACACAGTTAAAATTAAAAAAACGTTTCAAGCGCTTCTATTAAGAAGCATTTTACTCCTTTAGAGCACGTCACAGGGAAACTTAATTTTTTTTTATATTCTCAATTACTCATTTTTCGCTAACAAAGCGTCGTCATGCTCGATATCAAAGAAATCAGGGATCAATCAGAAAAAATTAAGGCAATGCTAGCTACCCGAGGGGGAGACGCATATTTGCTCATTGATGAAATTTTAGCCTGTGACGAAACAAGAAGGGCTGCTGAAACTGAACAGCAGACGCTACAGTCTGAACGAAATACGGCTTCAAAGAATATCGGCAAACTCATTTCCGAGGGCGCAGACCCTGCGGAGGCAAAGGCAGCGGTGAAAACTATTGGCAATAGTATCAAGCAGCTAGAGCAGGAGATCAGCGCAGTGGCAAGTCGTCAGCGAGAACTCCTCCTTAGCGTCCCTAACACTCCGCATGCCGGTTGTCCACTCGGGTGCAGTGAGGAGGATAATCCCGAGATACGCAGTTGGGGAGCTCTACCAACTATCGAAAATCCTCTTAATCATGTAGACCTCGCAGAAAAGCATGGACTGATCAGCTTTGAAGACGGTGCAAAGATTGCAGGTTCTGGGTATGTCGTCTATAGGGGGCTAGGAGCCAGACTCGAACGCGCCCTCATCCAATTCTTACTCGACACCCATACAGAAGAACATGGCTATGAAGAAGTCAATGTGCCTCATGTGGTGAAGCGCGAGTGCATGGAAGGCACTGGTCAGCTTCCTAAGTTTGAAGATGACATGTATGGAATCGAGGATAACGCTCTATTTATGGCTCCTACTGCCGAGGTGCCTGTCACAAATCTCTACCGTGAGACGATTCTTACCGAGGAACAACTTCCTGTAAAGTTAACCACACACACACCTTGCTTCCGCAGAGAAGCGGGAAGTGCAGGGAAGGAAAACAAAGGGATTATCCGTACTCATCAGTTCGACAAAGTAGAGCTGGTCCAAATCGTAAAGCCTGAGGACGCGTTTGAAGCATTAGAAACTCTTACGGGTCACGCTGAGGCGATCCTCCAAAAGCTTGGACTTCATTATCGTGTGATCGAACTTTGCGTGGGAGATATTGGATTCTCTGCCACCAAGACTTATGACATTGAAGTTTGGTCTCCTGGACAGGATAAATTTCTAGAAGTATCAAGCTGCTCTTGCTTTGGAGACTACCAAGCTCGCCGCATGAAATTACGCTACAAGAATGAAGATGGGAAAAATGTATTCTGCAACACGCTTAACGGCTCTGGCACAGCTCTACCGCGCTTATACGTAGCTCTCATTGAGCAGTATCAGCAGGCAGATGGGAGCATTAAGATCCCTGAAGTTCTGGTTCCTTACTTCAAGAGAAAGAGCATTGGGTAGAAAACTAAGCCTCCCTCTACGAGCTCTTTACCTCCTCACACTTCTCACTCATAGAGCTCTAGACACGAAAAAGCTCGTCTTGTAGCAAGACGAGCTTTTTAAAATACCCCTTAAGGTCGTTTCCCGTATAATCTAAACTATGGAAGTAGATTACAAGTTCTTGCACGCTTGATCTCACGTGTCACCTTACGGTGAAGCTTAGCGGATACACCCGTGATACGACGTGGAAGAATTTTACCAGTCTCAGAAGTGAACTTACTGAGAATGTCTACATTCTTATAATTTACCTGCTCGATCGGGAGATCGATGCGGCGGCGTGTCATGGACTTGTTCGCTTTACGGAAAGCGATACGACGTTCAACTGTTTTTGGTTCTGACATAATATGTATCAGTGAAAATTTAAATAGATTATCTTAGCTCGCGGTGAATAGTCCGGCGTTTAAGAGCTGGATTATACTTCTTCTTCTCAAGACGACCAGGTGTGTTGAGAGACTTTTTATTCCGTGTAGAAACGTAGCGGGAAGGAGACTTTCCTTCTGCTCTAGCTTCTGTGCATTCAAGAATGATTATATCGCGAGGCATGATTGTAAAATTAGATTTATTTCGGGACGCGGAACCTACCTAATTTGGATAATAGGTCAAGAGAAACAGTCATGTTTTTTAGAAGCGGGGAGAAAAACTTTAATTTTGGAGTTTTTCTGCGACTGATTTTGCAAAATAGCTGAGGATTATATCAGCTCCCGCTCGCTTTATCGCAACCAACGACTCCATCACTACAGCGTCTTCATCTAACCACCCCGCAGCCGCAGCGGATTTGATCATTAGGTATTCGCCGCTCACCTGATAGGCTGCCACGGGAAGCACGCTGTGCTGCTTCACCTGTGCGATCACATCGAGATATGCGCCAGCGGGCTTCACCATCACCATATCCGCCCCCTCC
The DNA here is from genome assembly GCA_023301335.1 of Akkermansiaceae bacterium. GTDB lineage: Bacteria > Verrucomicrobiota > Verrucomicrobiia > Verrucomicrobiales > Akkermansiaceae > Rubritalea. The sequence goes on along the minus strand of JALZVA010000226.1, from coordinate 2,342 downwards.
TGCTCATCTAGTGCTGTTTCCCTGAGAGCTTCACGGACGTTGGCAAAGTCCATTTGGTATGTTTTTTTATCGCCCGCTTTAGGAGCACTTTCAAGCGCACCCCGGAATGGACCGTAGTAAGCCGAGGCGTATTTCACGGTGTAAGAAAGGATGGAAACATCTTTATACCCTTCTTTATCTAGGGCAGAGCGGAGAGCCGCTACGCGACCATCCATCATGTCGCTAGGCGATACGATATCCGCTCCAGCTTCTGCATGACAGAGAGCTTGCTTACAAAGAACCTCAACGGTTTCGTCATTGAGAATCTGCACCTCCCCTTGTTCATTGGTAGAGACGAGTCCATCATGGCCATCTGAGTTATAGGGGTCTAAGGCTACATCGGTGATGACACAAAGCGAAGGGTGAGATTCTTTAAGTGCTTTGATCGCACGGGGGATCAGCCCTTCCCCATTATAAGATTCCTCTGCTTGTGAGCTTTTCAATCCATCCTCGATGGCTGGAAAAATCACTACTGCCGGAACTCCAAAAGCATGTGCTTCCCCAGCTTCCTTAACAAGTCCTGGAATAGACCAGCGGGTGCAGCCTGGCATCGACGCAATTGCTTCGTCAACTTCCCCTTCGTGCACAAAAAGTGGATAGATGAAATCTGAGGCGGAGAGTGAGGTCTCACGAACGAGGTTCCTCACGGCTGCGGACTTGCGGTTTCTACGTGGTCTTAGCATAAAAATGAAATGGATTTATATTTTTATAAAAAAGCGTATTATCTGAGAATTACCAGCTTATAGCGTGTGGATTTTAAGCGTGAACTTACTCTGGCAAAACCTCATAACCGCCTTGTCCATCTTTCACAATCCAGCCTTTTTGCTTAAGTTGGTCACGAAGCTCATCTGATTTTTCCCATTCTTTTGCCTCTCTAGCAGCCCAACGCTCTGCGGCAAGCGTGAGAATTTCACTAGGTAATTCAACAGCTTCCTCCTCAGGTGGCTCAGGAAGTTCTATCCCGAGCGCCTGCAGCATCAAGTGCAACCCCTTCAATTGAGTCTCTGGATCAGGCTCATTCAGTGCTTTGCGTAAAGCACCAAACACCGCACCAATGGCTCGTTGTGTGTTCAAGTCTTCATTTAACCCTTCCCAAGCATTTTCAAATAATCCCTTATTTTTTAGACCTTTGAGGTCCTCGAAACGAAGCGCTGGTGGATTACCAGCAAGCTCAGCTAAGGCTTGCTCTGCCTTTCTAAGCTTCCCGAGTGCTTCACGTGCGGCATGGAGTGAGTCTAGGGTGAAATTTAGTTGTTTACGATAATGAGCACCAATGAGGGTGAATCTGACTTCCGAGGCAGTGAAGCCTTTTTCTTCAAGATCCTTGAGGACGTAAAAATTGCCTTTCGACTTCGACATCTTACCTCCGTCCACGAGTAAGTGGGTGGAGTGGAACCAGTGATGGGCAAAGTCCCCTCCACAGGAGCATTTACTCTGAGCTATTTCGTTATCATGATGCGGAAAGACCAAGTCCTCTCCTCCTGCATGCATGTCAAAATCTGCACCAAGGTATTCTAAAATCATCGCAGAGCACTCAAGGTGCCAGCCTGGGCGGCCTTCCCCCCAGGGGCTTGACCAATAGTTCTCTCCATCTTCCTCACGCCTCGCTTTCCACAGCACAAAGTCTGCAAGGCTCTCCTTCTCATACTCATCAGAATCTGAACGAGTTGCTGAGGTTTGGCCTAGATTGAGTTCACGCTCATCGAGTCTGGAGAGCTGACCATACTCAGGAAATGAGGATATTTTAAAATACACAGAACCGTCTTCAGAGGCGTAGGCGTGATCTTTTTCAACCAGATCCTCAATCATCTTAATCTGATGAGGAATATGCTCAACAGCACTAGGTTCAATATGAGGTTTAAGGCAATTAAGCGCTTCACAATCAGCGTGAAACTTTTCTGTCCAGCCATCGGTGAATGCCTTTAGAGTCATTCCTGCTGCCTGAGCATCACGGATTGTCTTATCATCCACATCCGTGAGGTTCCGCACGTGCTTGGTGGCTAAGCCTCCTAGCTCAAGTGCCCGACGAAAGACATCCTGCACCACAAAGGTGCGGAAGTTTCCTATATGCGCGGGGCCATAAACAGTGGGGCCACAGCAGTAGAATCGATACGTCTGCTTATCGATCGGCTGCAAGTCCCTTATCTCTCTGCTCAGGGTATCAAAAAGTCGCATAACAGGGGCTTATCTACAGTTCTCTACAGAATCAAGTATAATGCTTATCAGACTAGTAAGAAAAAAGGCCTACTAAAAATTAGTAGGCCTTCATAAGTTGAGATCTAAAATTAACGACGGAAAGCTAA
>JALZVA010000225.1 GCA_023301335.1 Akkermansiaceae bacterium | reverse complement strand
CCACCGCTTCTACCACCTCTGTCTGTCTCACGCTTGAACTTGACGCAGACCAGGTAAAGCAAATGGTAAAACTCCTCGCAGCAGAAGATGCCGCCTATGATATTGGAGCCTACCGTGACGCTCCTGCAGGACTCCGTATCTGGTGTGGTGGTACAGTGGATACCGCAGACCTAGAAGCTCTCGTTCCTTGGCTCGACTGGGCTTACGCTCAGGTCAAGGGGTAAGGGCAACTGGCTATTGCCAAAGATAAGACTGCTTTGAAGCAAGAGATTTTCCCGTGTCACTAAGTAATTCTAAGTGCCACGCGAGAATCCTTCCATTGGTCTTATAGTCTTCCCCAGAGACGCTAAATTCATGGTGTAGCACATCTGGGGCAAGCTGGGCTTCCTTCACTAATTTCTTAGAGCCTGTCCTTACCTGCTGATAGGTGAAGCGCATCTTTACTGCATCTCCAGTATCCTTCCGCCTCACTGTTAGGTAGTGCCCAGCGGTTTTTTCCCGCTCGGGTTTAGATATTTTACCGAACAATAAATAATTCTGATCCCCCCTCACCATAGCTGCGTTTTTATTCGCCAGCTCTGTATCCTTCATCTTGAAACTATCCACACGTAACAACGGAGTTTCTTTCGCGCAGGAAGCGAGAAGGGCAAACAGAAGCAAGACTGTAAGTTTAAAAGGCATGAGAGTGAAATGCCCGAGAGAATAGATAAAAGCAAGGCAGATCTGCACTTGACTAATCTCATTAAGATCTCTTTATTGAGATTGTGAATGCGACAATCCAGGAAAAACTAGATAATTACATCAAAGGCAAGGGGCTTAGAAAAACCTCTCAACGTGATGCGCTAGTGGATATCATTTTCTCTAATGACGAGCACTTCACCGCGGATGAACTCTACGAAAGAGTTAAAAAAAATAACTCTAATGCTTCACGTGCTACGGTGTACCGCACCATCGCACTATTAGTGGACGCAAAACTTCTCTACGAAATCGACCTCGGAGAAGATGTAAAAACCTACGATCCAAATTTCCACGACCGTCCTTCACACAACCACATGATCTGTGTAGACTGCGGGAAAGTGATCGAGTTTGAAGACGATAATATCGACATCCTTAACGACTGTCTTACCAGACGCATGGGCTTCCGCCCTGTGAGCCAATCGATTCGTATCGAGGCCGCCTGTGAAAATCTTCGTAGTAAGGGCATTTGCCAGAACCTCATCCAGTCTAGGATTGAAGGAAAGAGAATCAGGAAGCGTTAAGCACCCTCATTTCGTAGGTGTTTTCCCTTCATCCTTCGCAAGAATCGCATCCCAGAAATCTGGGATTATTTTAGAATGAAGAGACTGTGATTAGAACTTTCTCACCACCGTATCTTTCTGGAACCTCTCCACGCTATTAGGGTAATCCAGCATGTAGTGAATCCCTCTAGATTCCTTACGTAGCACGGCACAGTCCACTACTAGTGAAGCTACTGTAACTAAGTTTCTTAGTTCTAAAAGGTCTGAATCTACTCTGTAGCCCCAATAAAATTGACGCACTTCATTGCGTAGATTTCTCAGTCTGTGCCCCGCTCTCATTAGCCTGTTATCCGTGCGGACAATAGAAACGTAGTCCCACATCAGGCGGCGGATTTCATCCCATGAGTGATAGATTAGCACCGCCTCATCAGGGGGTGTTAGATCTCCATACTCCCAAGCAGGAATATCTGGAGCTGACTCAGGATCTTTATCAAGAGGGAAGCGAGAGAGCATCTCGTGGTAGGCGTTATTTGCTATCACATTCGCTTCTAACAGAGAATTTGAAGCTAAACGATTTGCTCCGTGTAGCCCTGTGCATGCTACTTCACCCACTGCAAATAGCCCTCCTACACTCGCTCTTCCATTGATATCTGTGACCACTCCTCCGCACTGGTAATGAGCCGCAGGTACCACTGGAATAGGCTGCTCTTCACAATCATGCCCAAACTCTAACAAGGTGTTATAAATATGAGGGAAACGCTCTTGCATATACCCTTTAGGCTTATGTGTAACATCGAGAAACACACAAGGTGCTCCAGTTTTCTTTAGTTCATGATCGATTGCCCTTGCCACGATATCACGCGGAGCTAGTGAGCCGCGTGGGTCATGTTTTTTCACAAAGTCTTCACCTTCTCGATTCACCAGCAAGCCTCCTTCTCCTCTCACCGCCTCAGAAACGAGGAACGACCTCGCCTTTTCTTCACTCGCAGCAGGGTTATAGAAACATGTCGGGTGAAACTGCACGAACTCCATGTTAGAAATCTGGCAGCCAGCTCTCCAGGCCATCGCTACACCATCTCCGGTGGCTGAGTCAGGATTCGTCGTGTAAAGATACACCTTACCACAGCCTCCAGTCGCTAGTAGCACGCGGTCTGAGCGAAAAATTTTCACTTCGTTGTTTACCTCATCCAACACATAGGCACCCAGCACACGATCCTGAGTAATCGCGCCTAACTGCCCTGTCGTGAGTAAATCTACCGCAAAGTGCTCCTCTAAAAACGTGATATTTTTATGCTTTTTAGCCGCACTCACTAGAGCTGAAGCAATCTCTAAGCCCGTGGTGTCCTTATGGTGAAGAATCCGCCTCTGTGAGTGCCCGCCTTCTTTCCCCAGAGCAAACTGATCCTGCTCCTTTTGATCAAATTCAATTCCAAAGCTCAGTAGGTCCTCGATCGCCTTCGCTCCATCAGAAATAATTGCCTTCACAATATCTTCCTTACAGAGCCCTGCACCTGCATCTAGCGTATCGACTACATGCTTCTCTAAGGTATCTCCGTCTTCACGCTGCCCCTCAGGTAGCACTGCAGAGATTCCCCCTTGTGCCCATGCCGTATTAGACTCCAGAGCCTTCCCCTTAGTGATCACCGCCACAGATCCATGCTCCGCCGCTTTTAAGGCAAAGCTTAACCCAGCGATACCACACCCAATGACAAGAAAGTCAGAATTCATACGGCGAATCTATACAACCAAGCATCTATTGCACAGCCAAAATCTTGTCTGCTTTTTTCTGCGCGTTTTGCTTAGAGCGGCCACTCTCTTTTTCTAAAACTCAACAGACTCTCCTAGCACGCCCACATCTACTGAGCCTTCATGGATATCACGTAGAGCATCACAGAAAATTTGTGAGCGTTCTTCTTCACCGTGCACGAGCCATACTTTTTCCTTCTTGCCTGTCATCGCTTGGAAGTAATCTACTAGCTCTGAGTGGTCTGCGTGACCTGAAAATGAATCCACGATTTCTACATGCGCTTTAAGCTTATGGGTTTGACCAAAGATTTTTACATCTTCCCAGCCTTCACGGATCTTCCAGCCGAGTGTCTGCTGTGCGCAGTAACCTACGAATAGGATCGTGTTTTTTGAGTCTTCGATCGTATTACGTAGGTGATGGAGAATACGTCCAGCCTCACACATCCCTGATGCAGAGATGATGATAGCTTGGTCTTTTCTAGCATTGAGTTCTTTTGAGTTGTTTACCGAACGCACAAGAGTAAGTCCCTCAAAGCCGAATGGATTCCGCTTTTCAAATAAGAAATCATACACTTCTTGATTGAAGCACTCAGGGTGCAGGCGGAAAATCTCTGTGGCGTTCACTGCTAGAGGTGAGTCCACATACACGGGGATACGAGGCACTCTTCCGTCCTCGAACAACTGGTGTAGCACATAAAGAAGCTGCTGGGTTCTCTCCACGGCAAAGGCTGGGATAATGATTTTCCCGCCCCTCTTGATTGCTTTCGTAAGAATATCGGCAATGCGATCATCCGCCTTGGTTCCCAAGGTGTGCTCACGTCCTCCATAGGTGGATTCCATCAGTACGAAATCAATGTTCTCTGCGGCTTCAGGATTTCTTAAAATATCATTCTCCCCACGGCCTACATCGCCAGAGAAGAGGAAGCGTTTGGTTTTCCCGTCGGCTTCGTCTTCCACCTCGATCACCACCTGGGCTGAGCCTAAAATGTGCCCTGCATCAAGGAATTCGATACTCACTCCTTTTTCAATCAACATCTTACGATTGTATCCTAGATTGATAAACTGACGCATGCATAGCTCCGCATCCACCTCTGTGTAAAGCGCTTCAATCGGAGGAAGCCCTTCTTTTTTTCTTTTCTTAGAAACCCACTCAGCATCAGATTTTTGAATCCTCGCAGAGTCTGCAAGCATCACCTGACAGAGGTCACGTGTGGCAAAGGTTGCATAGATATTCCCCTTGAAGCCATTACTTGTTAAGTTTGGTAAGTTGCCTGAATGATCAATATGCGCATGGGAAAGTACCACCGCATCGATCTCTGAAGGATCAAAATGAGGGAAATTTTTATTGATCTCATACGCGTCTTTTCTCCGTCCTTGGTATAACCCACAGTCTAACAATATTTTCTTCCCATTGACTTCAAGAAGGTGCTGTGACCCTGTAGTTGTTCCCGCTGCTCCGCAAAATTTTAACTTCATACGAATAAACTTCTAAACTATACAATGGCGTAGGGCTAGAGGAAATTCACAGAAATTTATTTTACTGCACAAGTCCCCTTATTCGCAACTTTCCCCGTTCACTGTCGCCGATCCTACTGCAAATCGAAACACGTGAAAAACACGCGCCTAAACACAGGAAAAGTAATCGATACGAATTGTAAGAAGAAGGCTGATAGGGCCATTTTTAGTGTTAATGCTTTTTTTCGTCTATTGTTTCGTTCTTGCTTGTGTTAGAAGCTTCATCAACTGGTATAGATGAGCTTTTTTTACAGACAAAAATTTACACTACCAAAGTTCAAAGATACCACTGAAGCCCCCCTCTTCACAGAGAGAGGAGACTAGACTCAGTCAAGGCACATCTAACAAATAACTCTAAGTAAAGCATAGATCACATTATGTGGAAATATCTCGTTTATACACTTATCCTCTGTAGCCCTATTGCACAGGCTCAGGCCTCTTCACAGGAGCTGATAAAATTCTCTACCCATGTTAACCAGCTCAGTCCAGAGGCCTCCAGAGCTAGTGCCTATCTCCTAACAGGCATGCCTAAGACAGATCGAGCATCGATCAGTAGCCAACTCCTGATTAGCAACATCGACTACGCTCTCCGTGCGCGTAAGCAATTCCCATGGTGTCAGAAACTCTCTGAAGAACAATTTTTCAACGATGTTCTCCCCTACGCCGTCCTAGATGAAAGGCGTGAAGACTGGCGTCCAAAATTCTACGAAATATCCAAAGCGCTCATCAAAGACTGTAGAACTGCCTCGGAAGCCGCGCAAGTTCTCAATCGTGACCTCTTTGATACTATTAACGTCCACTACAACAGGAAACGTAAAAAGCCCAATCAAAGCCCAGCGGAGTCTATGGAAATTAACAAAGCTACTTGCACCGGCCTCAGCATCATCCTCACTTACGCATGCCGCTCCGTCGGGATCCCGGCACGCATCGCAGGAACCCCACTCTGGTCAGATAAAAGCGGCAACCACACCTGGGTAGAAATTTGGGACGGAGAGTGGAAATACCTCGGTGCGGATGAATATGACCCCAAAGGGCTAAACCGTGGATGGTTTGGCGGCCGCGCATCCAAAGCAACTGCAGACGATCCCCTTCACGCCATTTGGGCCACCACCTGGGCACCTACTCAAGCCCACTTCCCTATGGTCTGGGCCACCAAAAACCAAGAAATAAACGCTGTAAACGTCACCGTACGCTACACTAAAAACACTCCCAAAGCTACCAAACAGCCCACCGTCAACATTCGTGTATTCAGTGAAGCAACTAACTCACGAATCATCGCCAGCATATCTCTCATCGGCCAAAATGGTTCGATTTTAAAGTCCGCCAAAAGCCTCGCTGGACGAGCAGACCTCAATGACGTCGCCGAACTACCCCTCCTTGGCAAAGCCCCGTGGCGTATCCTCATACAACACAACGGAAACCAAAAAGAACTAACTCTCACAACAGCTCCTACAAAAATTATCGACGTCATCTTAAACAATGACAAAAAGCCTTTTGACTACACGGATATCATCGAAGCTTGGAAAATAGAAGAACTCGCCGAACGCCAAGAAGAGCTTGATAAAAAAATCATCAAAGTAGGGAAGCACACCATGCGAATCTTGGAGAAAAAATACGGCGACACACCTAAAGGAGGTCATTCCCTATGGATCTCCATGCACGGCGGCGGTGGCGCACCAGCCAAAGTTAATGACCAGCAATGGCAAAACCAAATTAATCTATACCGTCCTGAAGAAGGCTACTACATCGCACCGAGAGCACCCACAGACACATGGAACCTCTGGCACAGAGAAGGCGTAGATCAGCTCATAGATCGCCTTATCTCTAACTATGTCATCTGCCACGGTGTGAATCCGGACCGCGTCTACCTCATGGGCTACTCCGCCGGTGGTGATGGCGTCTATAAGCTAGCCCCCCGCATGGCAGACCGTTTCGCGGCGGCCGCAATGATGGCGGGTCATCCCAATGACGCTGCCCCGGACAACCTCAGAAACCTCTACTATGAAATCTTTATGGGTGACCTTGACTCAGCTTTTGATCGTAATAAAAAGGCTGAAAAATGGAAAGCTCTTCTAACAGACCTACAGAAAGCAGACCCTGAAGGCTACCCGCATCGCGTCACCATCTACCCAAAGCTAGGTCACTGGATGAAGAGACGTGATGCTGAAGCCCTCCCTCGTATGATCAAACAAACACGAAGCACATGGCCCAAAAAAGTAATCTGGAAGCAGAGCGGTGTCACCCATCAGCGTCTCTACTGGCTAGGAGTCACCCCTGAGGGTGCTATAAAAAAACGTCAAATCACCGGCGAAGTTAAAGGTCAACACATCGCACTCACTGGTGAAAACCTCAAGGGCATTAAACTCTGGCTCAGTGACGAACTCATCGATCTGAGTAAAGAAATCACCGTTACCCGTAATGGTGAAGAAGCATTCCGTGGTCATGTCTACCGTAGTAAAGATACCGTCAAGAAATCCCTCTCCATGCGCTGCGGTATGATCGCCACCGCCTTACTAGAGATAAAATAATCAATCTCCTCAGGTGTTAACGCAATAGGAACGAGCACGCGTGTAGTCCTCCAGTGATGCGCGTTGCTAGTAGACAAAAAAAAGAACCCAGAGAGTTTAACCCTGGGTTCTAAAATTTTAACTTTGTTAACCGTTATGGTTTAACATAGGGAAGGTGAGAACCTTGAAGGAAGAGAAGCACTCTACCATCTTTCATTTTCACGTAGCCCTTTGTGTATTCCACTTTAGTTTCCTTACCTGTAGCTTTAGCGGTGAAATAATAATGACCCATTGCCATTGCCTTATTACCAAAAATTTTGATCGTGTGGTTATCAAAACGGACTTTAGTCCATGGCTTAAGAGCGAAACCTTTGTCTTCAGAGTATTTTGGATTCCCTGCAACAAAGTAAGAAAGCGTTCCTTCAAGATCAGGACGGAAAGGCTGATCAGCTGCCAAAGTTGGCTTGAACTGGATCGGGCCGAGTTCGAAAGAGTAGGCTGCTTTTGCTGCTGCCTTTGCAACTTCATGCGCCTTATCTCCTGCTGCACCAATTGCAACAACAGCATCACCCCACATTTTTTGAGCAGCTTTGATATCCGCTTCTGTGATATCTGGACCATCAGGTAAGGTGTTTACGTGAGTTGCAAGTTTCTCTTCCGCTCTGAGTGTTACAGAGTTTACAAGTAAAAACGCGAAAAGCATCAACTGAGCTATCATTATATTTTTCTTCATACGGAGATTAAAATAGATGAAAATTAAATATTGTCAGCTTTTTTATACCTTTTTTTTACCAATTATTTCATCCTCTTCAGGTCGTTCCCATTCAGGAGCGGTTGCTATCCCGAATTTACTCGGCTCATGAGCTATACGTAAACAGCATAAGAGTTGGTATTATTTGTTCTCCATAAGATTTTTATACACTTCTTTAAGCTCCTCAGCAGGTACTGCAAAAGTCTCAGCACGGTTTGCGCGTGCTATCACTAGACCTACACACTGCCCAGAGAGATTAATGAGAGGACCTCCGCAGGATCTATCATCCATAGAGACATCTACCTGCATCACGCGTGGGAAGGAGTCTCTTCTCCGAGAGAATCGACCACTCATGGAGTCATTTCTGTTCACTGGTGCTGCACCATTGGCAATGGGTCGAGCCATCACGCGAACCACACAGCTAGCTTTTTTATCACCTCTGATATATTTTACCTTTAGCTCGTCGCCAGGGTTTTTCAGCATGAGCACCTCGATCAGCTCATCTCTTTTTGCCACAGGTGTCTCATCCGCCTGAATGATTTGATCCTCTGCACGCAAGCCAGCTTCATTTGCAGCCCCATCCTTTGTGACAGATTTAATAAATAATTTACCGTCTTTTTCTTCTAAACCCACTCCCATCACTACAAGTGTAGGCCCGGTAATTTTACGTGTGTGCGCACTCACTACACCCATTTTAATTCTCCGAAGGTGCCGGCTCGACGCCCCATTAGCGATCACCACTGACCCGTGAGACGGCTCTGGATCTTCAACAAATTGAACAGGAGTAAGACCAGAGGCCTCTACTTTTAGAAGGGCGATATCCCATCTGGCATCTACCTTCACCACTTTCACATCCTCATAGAGAACTCCGTCTCCTATTCTGATTGTGAGAGGTGGTAACGGTTTTATTTCTGACTCTTCCCCAGAGGCTTCAGCTAGTACTGAGCGCCCCTCGAGCTCGCTCGCCTTAGTGAGTATATAGCCGTCTTCTGACATGATTACGCCATAGGCAACGCGTTTATACCCACGGTAAACTAAAGCGCTAATATTCTGAATCACCTCTTGCTGCGGACTAAATACTTCTAGCGTCCGCTTGCCGTTGATGCGTAAATTAGAATCAAGGCTCTCTTGCCCAAGCCCTGAAACAGTAAGCCCAGCGCATACGCTGCATGTGATAAAAATACCTTTCATAATTGTGTTTATCTCTGCACTAAGGCGACAGTGTATTCCTTTATCTCACCTGCTCTATTAAGCTTCAGATGGATCTTTTCCCCCACCGTTCTCTGTTTCAAAAAATCAACTAACGCCTTCTTGGTTTTCATCTCTTCCCCATTGATAGAGAGTAGCACATCACCCACCAACACGCCTTCTTCATGCGCAGGAGCAGTTTCATCTAAATCTGTAATCTTTAAGCCTTCTTCCACCTCTTCGACAGCTACTCCGATAAAGCCTCCACCTTTGACTGGGCGCTGAGCAAATGGACCTAATCCCAAAAATTCGGAAGCTAATAAACGATCCCATTTTTTCACCCCATCCTTATCCGGCTTAAAAAAATCATAACTGGCAACGTGCATATTCTGGTCTAACACCACTCCTACGCGACTATGAATCCCCACTAAAATACCCTCCATATTAAATAAAGGCCCACCGGAGTCCCCTCCAATCAGCTTACAGTCTGACTGCAATGTAGCCGATGCGTGGTTCAGTCGCACAATACGCCCCAAACGCACCACTGAACCACGGGCTTTATCAAACCCTCCTGCGTGCCCAAGAGAATACACCCAATCTCCTAAACGTGTCGTCATTCTGCTCTGCGGCTTATCCTCTACCACGACGAAGGGAAACTCCTTCTTCTCTGTGATCTTCAATAAGGCTGCGTCTGTTTCCGAATCTAAACCCAGTGACTTAGCCTCATACTCCGTTCCATCCTCCATTATCACCTTAAACTCTTTATCCACCCCTGCAGTCACGTGCGCTGCCGTCATCACTAAGCCTTCCTTAGACACAATCACTCCTGTCCCAAAACCTTGTCCATTAGTGATACATACCGTTGCTTGACGGGTGCGTTCTAGGTGCGTTTTCAATGCTGCCTCAATGGCCTTAATCTCCTCTATACTATCAGGAGTGCTTTTTTCATTAAAATCGAGTCGCGCCAGAGAGTGAGACCCCCCTAAGGCAAAACCCAAAAATAGCATCAGACATGACCAGTTGTAGCGTTGCTTCATCATTCTTTCTTTTGTAGTAAACACTATATACTAAACGAAGTAAACACACCGATTTATTCATTTGAAAAGTACAAAAAAAAGCCTAAAAGTGACTGAAAAGACGACCCTGCGAATCATCCTGAAGGAAACCCCCTAACCTTACAAGAAAAGTAACAGCAGGATCGTCTCTTCAATCTCCTTTAGACTGAAATTAAATTACCACCCCATTTTATTTTTACAAGATCTTTTTATCTTTTTTTTAAAAAAAATTACAAGCCCTGTCTTTTCCCGCCTTCACCCTATTAAAAAGCGATATACACTCGCTCTGGATGTCTTTTCAATTTTACAGAAAGAAGCCATAGCATTAATAATGAAAGGCTTAGTGAACTCATCACCACAATCCCACAAGCTACCCACGTGAGGCTCCCTCCCAACGCCGCAGCAACGGCAACGGAGACATTCATGATCGGGGTAAACAAGGCCCAGACGCTCCCAGCTACCTGTTCCGATCCTGCTACAATCAAGCTCACCGCCACTAGCATCATTAGCAAAGAGGCTCTAAGGTGTGCCTCGCGGGTGCTCTTTGCCAACAGCGACAC
>JALZVA010000224.1 GCA_023301335.1 Akkermansiaceae bacterium | reverse complement strand
ATGTGCACCAACCACTGGATACCCCTGGTCATCAGTCATCACTAAAATAATATTTGGCCTCTCAGCTGCCTGGATCACCAGAAATTCAGCAAATAAAACTGCACCTAGTATCATCTTTAATCCATGTTTGACCATGGATTATGAATATGCCCAGCGTAAAACCTTCACAAGAAAATAGTTCCGCTATTACAAAAATAAAGGGACAGACCTATTATAGAAAAAGTGGTTGACTGTTGGGTTTTGTCCATTCATGGTTCTCTCTATGAGAATGAGTCGAGAGGATCAGCTTGGGGAGAACTACGCTGTGAGTGGTGGGCTGTATCATGTTGTCTCGCGGGTTGTGTGGAGGGAGTTTGCGTTTGGTGATGAGGAGAAGGAGTATTTGAGGTCTTTGTTTCGGAGGTATGAGAAGTTTTGTGGGGTACAAATTTTATCTTACTGTATCATGAGTAATCACTTTCATGTGCTGGTGAAGGTACCACCTAAGCCTGAGGAGAGGATGAATGATGAGGAGTTTTATAGCCTTTTAGAGGCTATTTATAGTTCCTTTCATGTGCGTGAGGTGCGGCAGCAGATTGAAGGAATTCGTGGTGGTGGTGGTGGTGGTGAATTTTTGAATGCCGGTGGAGCGGAAGCCATTGTTGATCAGATTAAGGAGAAATACACGCGTAGGATGTGGAGCCTAACGGAGTTCATGAAGGCGGTGAAGCAGAAGATGACCTCATGGTATAATAGGAAGACTGGGAAGCGTGGAACGATGTGGGAAGGACGCTATAAGAGTGTACTAGTTCAGGGAGGATTTGGAGCAAAAATGACTTCTGCTTATATTGATTTGAATCCCTTAAGGGCTGGAATTGTTAGTGATCCTGCAGAGTATCGTTGGTGTAGTTATGCTGAAGCTGTGGCGGGACAGAGGGTGGCGAAGAAAGGATTACTTGCTGTGATGAATGTGCGAGAGCTGGGGATTAAAGAGGAGGTAGATAGGAAGATAACACAGGTTGTGGCAATGGAGCAGTATCGTGTGTTACTAGCGGAAGAGGGAGAGGAGAATGGCTATCAGGAGGGAGATTCGCTACAACTTGGTCAATCTTCTAAGAAGATGCAGAAGCGTAAGAAGGGGTTTTCAAAGGCTCAAGTTGAAGAGATTTTAACTTCTGGAGGAAAGCTTTGCTGGGATGAGGTACTACGCTGTAAGACGCGCTATTTCACGGATGGCCTAGTGATAGGAAGTGAAGGTTTCGTGAATGATTTCTTCAAGGCGTTGAAAGCCCGAACTGGGAGGTATAAAAAACGTGATACAGGAGCAAGGAAGATGAAGGTTAAAGGAAGCTCACTGCATTGTATGCGCGATTTAAAAAAAGATGTATTTTCTTATTTATAACACTGTATTTAGTGAAATATAGGCGATTTCATACCTGTAGATATCGGAACCTCTGTTGCATTGTCTAGTCATGATTATTTTAGGCATCACTAAAATATTGGATAAGTTCCCAAGACCTTGTATTCCTAAAATGGCCCACGAAAACCCTTAATTCATCACTAATTTTAATTAGCACTGAAGTCCCTAGCCTCAGCCATATAATCACATTTTAAAACCTGGCTTACATTATTTTTTTACAGCTTTTAGTGCCTTCTCTACCTCCTTTTGGATATCGGCTCCCATTAGGTTTTTTGCCACTACTTTACCTTCTGGATCTATTAGCCAAATAGCTGGGATGCTCTTTATCCCATATCCCACACTCATTGGCTCATAGAGCTCTTCTGTTCCAGCATAGCTTTGTTTATAATGTGATGAGTTTACTTTGAGAAATGCTTTTGCTTTATCTATCTTCTTATCGGTATTGATTCCCACGATAATAAAGTTTTCACCTCCATGTTTTTCTGAAATAGCCTCTAAGTATGGGATTTGTGCGAGGCACGGTTCACACCATGTTGCCCAGCAATCAAAGAGCACATACTTCCCTCTCAAATCTGATAATTTAAAAGTGCCTCCCTCGTAATCAGACATAGTGAAATCAGGTGCCATATCACCGGGTAGGACCAGATTTTGAACCTTCGCGACAATTTTATTAAAGACTAGAGGCTTACTAAGATCTCTGACGAAAAACTGCTTGAGCATATATGCACGGCAATTACTAAAATCTTGATCATCACGTGGCTCCGGTGCGTTCGGGGGTAATACTTTCATTGAGATCTGGTACCAAGCCGGCTTAATCCCTTCAAAAGAAAACTCCCCATTTTCTCCGATTACAGTTTTTTTTCTGAATCGCTTTTCCAATGCTGCTTTCACCTTTTCTTGGTAAACGGCATGCTGCTCTGATTTATCAAATTCGTTAACCCATTCCCGTTTTTCTGCACTTTTCATCTCTCTCCAATTAGCGGGGTAAGGCTTACGAGGGTGATTATACTGACCTTCTAAAACAATCTCTGCGCCCTTCAAAGAGAGGCCTTCTATATTAATCCCGTCAGCAACTTTTCCAGGTAAGACCACTTGCCCTTTAATGGCAGTGACTGCATTCTCTTCCTGCGCGTTTAAAAAAGGCAATTGAAAAGCCAAACTTACAATAGAGAAGAACAATAGCTTAGTAGGCAAAGATCTCATAAAAATGATTAAAAGTATAATTGAAGATATTTAAATATGGGGCATTTTCTCTTTCTCACCAGCAAATAAAGAGCATCTTCACAAGTAGTGGAGTGCTAGAAGAAATTTAGCTGATGGTCTTTATAAAGTTCAAAGTATTCTCCTCCTTGATTCTTTATATGCTTTGCAACCATTACTTCATCTACATGCTTATCGATTCTCTCTCGTGTAAATCGTCTAGGGACTTTTATCTATATCTCTGTGCTTTTTGACGCACTTATTGAATAAAGGGTATGGGCTGACACAAACAGATTAAAAATCGATAGACTAAATCAGAGAATTAATTACGACTAGGCACATGAAATTCTTTTCACGTAAGTGGGTAAAACCTGAAGATCTCAATGCTTATAACACGCTTTTTGGGGGACGGCTTTTAGCTTGGATTGATGAAGAGGCGGCTATCTACTCGAAGTGTCAGCTTGAGAGTAAGAGTGTGGTCACTAAATACATTTCGGAGATCAATTTTGTGAGCTCAGCGATTCACGGTGATGTGGTGGAAATAGGTTTAGAAACGATCTCTTTTGGGACGACCTCGATTAGTATGCGCTGTGTGGCTCGTAATAAAATGACTAAGGAGGAGATCATCCGTATTGATAAAATAGTCTTTGTACTTCTTGGAGAGGATGGGAAACCTGCTCCTCATGGGAAGACTATGGCAGATATTAAGGGGATCAAGGAGTAGCTCTGGGTCAGTCTTAACAAAACCCTTCAAAAGAACCCAGACCCCTTCCAACAAAAAAGCCCACTCTCGTAATGAGAGCGGGCTTGTTTTTTAAGTCTTCTAGTGAAGCGGATTAACGCTTACCTAGGCCACCGTGTGCTTTAAAGATACGCGTAGGTGCGAATTCTCCAAGCTTGTGGCCAACCATGTTTTCAGTGACGTAGACGGCGATGAATGATTTCCCGTTGTGAACGTCGAAGTTAAGACCGACGAAGTCAGGAGTGATCATTGAGCGGCGGCTCCATGTCTTGATTGGCTTCTTATTGTTGGCTTCTGTAGCTACATCAATTTTATTGAGGAGCTTTTGGTCAACGAATGGGCCTTTTTTTAGTGATCTTGGCATAATAGTTTATGAATTAAGATTTATAAATGATGTATTAGGCATTCTTTGTCTTACGACGCTGAACGATAACTTTGTCTGAAGATTTACGCTTCTGACGTGTTTTCTGGCCTTTAACGTGTCCCCAAGGTGACTTGAGGTGTTGACGACCACCACCGGATTTTGATTTACCTTCACCACCACCGTTCGGGTGATCGACTGGGTTCATACACATTCCACGTACGGTTGGGCGGATGCCTAACCAACGTGAACGTCCTGCCTTAGCAGATACAACATTCATGTGGTCACGGTTACCTACTTGTCCGATTGTGCAGAAGCAGTTCTCGTTGAACTTACGAATCTCACCAGAAGGCATCTTCACGAGTGCTACGCCGTCTTCACGGTTAGAAAGCACTGCGAACTGTCCAGCTGAACGGGCGATCTTACCGCCTGTAGCAGGTGTGAGCTCGATGTTGTGGATGTTTGTTCCGAGTGGCACGCTCTTGAGTGGCATGGCGTTACCTGCTTTAGGTGGCACGCTTTCTCCTGACATAACCTTATCACCTGCAGTAAGTCCTACTGGTGCGAGGATGTATGCCTTTTCTCCGTCTTCATACTTGAGTAATGCGATGCGACAAGTTCTGTTAGGATCGTATTCGATTCCAACAACTGTTGCTTCTACATCAAACTTACGGCGTTTGAAGTCGATGATACGGTATTTTCTCTTATGTCCACCACCTTTGTGGCGACATGTGATACGGCCTTGATTGTTACGTCCACCTGATTTTTTAAGTGGGCGTAGTAGGCTTTTTTCTGGTGTGCTCTTGGTGATCTCCTCGAATGAGTTCCAAACCTTATAACGGTTTGATGGAGTCACTGGCTTAAATGTTTTTAATGGCATTTCGCTATTCCTTTCGAATTGTTAGTGTTTCGTTTTGCAGCGTAATTAATTAGACTAGCTCGATGTCTTCTCCTTCTGCGAGACGGACATAGGCTTTTTTCCAGTGAGCTGTGCGGCCTGCGTCGCTGCGACGTTGGCGCTTAAGCTTACCGCTATAGTTTGCAGTGCGAACTGCTACGACTTTTTTACCGAGAAGTTTTTCAACAGCTTGCTTGATTTGAAGCTTGTTTGCGTCTTTTGCAACTTTGAATACAACATCATTGTTGAGTTCATTTAGAAGTGTTGCTTTTTCGCTGATGATAACCTTATCGAGTACTGAATATATATCTTTACTCATAATTTTTATTTTCTGTTAATTGGTTATGCAGTTCTCTTGGCTAATGTCTCTAGAGCGTCATTTACGACAATCACTTGATTGGCGTGAAGGAGTTCTTCAACATTTACGTCTGCAGCTGTTCTGAGTTCTACGAACTTAACATTGCGTCCTGCAAGGTATGTCTTCTCGTCAAAGCTTGCGGCGATGATGAGAACCTTCTTCGTAGTTTCTGTAAGGCTAGTTACAGCATCTACAAATGCTTTTGTCTTTCCGGATGAAACGGAGAAGAGATCAGTGGAAGACACGCGCCCTTCCTCAATGATTGAGGTAAGTGTGCGGCGGAGCGCAAGTTTACGTGTGGTCTTGTTTACTGTTTTTGCGTAGCTACGTGGCTTTGGTCCGAAAGCTACACCACCACCTACGAAGATAGGTGCTTGCTTATCACCGTGACGGGCATTACCGGTCCCCTTCTGGCGATAGATCTTTTTACCAGATCCTTTTACTTCGCTACGGGTTTTAGTGTTGGCAGTGCCTGAGCGGCGGTTTGCACGGTAAGCTGTCACGAGGTCGTGAACGGCTTGTGCGCCTTTGTCGCCCTCTACGAGCTGGATATTTGCTGCTTTAGCAGCTTCGATTGAAAGTGTTTTAGACATTGGTCAGTTCCTTTCTATTTATTTTTTAGATTTGATTGCTGGGCGCACGGTAACGTAACCGCCCTTGTGTCCTGGAACAGCACCTGAGATGAGCACAACTCCGTCTTCTGGACGTACCTGCACTACCTTAAGGTTCTGAACGGTGCGACGGTATACACCGTGGCGACCTGGCATTTTCTTATTCTTCCAAACACGTCCTGGCCATGTTCCTGCACCGATACCACCTGGGCGTCTGTGCATCATATGACCGTGTGAGTCTGGTTGACCTGCAAAGTTATAGCGTTTTACAACACCTTGGAAACCTTTACCTTTGGTGGTTCCGATAACGTCTACAGTCTGTCCTTCTTCGAAGAGTGCTGCACCTGGGTGAGCTTCTTCGGTGTTTGGAAGATCTGCATCGCTATTGAAGCGGAATTCCTGAACGAGCTTCTTTGGGGATGCTCCATTTTTCTTGAAGTGTCCTTGAGTTGGCTTGTTAAGGCGGAATTCTTTTTGGTCGCCATATGCGACTTGAATAGCTGAGTATCCGTCTGTCTCAGAAGTCTTTTTCTGAACAAACTCGTTTCCTGCTACGTCTACGACGGTGACTGGGATCATGATGCCGGCGTCTTTATCAAACACGCGGGTCATTCCCACTTTTTTTCCTAATAGTCCTAGTGACATAATTCTAAATTTCTATGTTGATTAGAGGTTACTAATATAAATCAGATACGAATCTGAATATCTACACCTGCTGGAAGGTTGAGCTTCTTTAGCTCGTCCACGGTGCGTGCGGTTGGGTCTACGATGTCGAGCATGCGCTTATGTGTGCGGATCTCAAACTGCTCAGCAGACTTTTTGTTTTGGTTAACAGAGCGGTTCACGGAGAACTTCTCGACGCGTGTTGGAAGTGGGATAGGTCCCGCTACCTTAGCGCCAGTGCGTTTTGCTGTTTCAACGATCTCTTGAGCAGAGCGATCGATAGAACGATGGTCGAATGCACGGAGGCGAATTCTGATCTTCTGGTTCATTGTTTTAATGTTTGGTTACTTATATCTAAGATTGGTTTATGATGGCGGTGGTAGCCGCTGTTAATATCCTCTGGCTGCGGTTAGCTCTGAAGCGATGGCTTGTGGCACGGGTTCAAAGCTGGCTGGCTCCATGGTGAATGAGGCACGGCCTGAGGACACGGTTCGTAGGGCGGTCATGTAGCCGAACATTTCAGCAAGGGGCACGCTGCACTTTACAATGCAGAAGGCGCTTTTTGCTTCCATGCCAGCGATTTGGCCGCGGCGGCGGTTGAGATCCCCAAGGATGTCTCCCTGATAGTCTTCAGGGGTTTGGATTTCGACATCCATGAGTGGCTCAAGGAGAACTGATTCGGCATTGGTGAAGGCGTCTCGCATGGCGAAGATCGCTGCCATTTTAAAGGAGTTTTCATTAGAGTCTACGTCGTGGTAGTCTCCATCTATGATTTCAACGTGGAGGTCGACAACCGGGTAGCCTGCCACGTTTCCGTTGATACAGGCTTGTTCGATGCCGGACTTTACGGCTCCGATAAATTCTTTAGGGATGGCTCCTCCGACGACTTTGCTCTCGATGGTGAGGCCTGTGCCGCGCTCAGTGGGTGTGACGATGATGTCTACTTTGCCGTATTGGCCTGTGCCGCCTGATTGCTTGATAAATTCTCCGTGGCCTTTGGCCTTGGTGGTGATGGTTTCCCGGTAGGCGATCTGTGGTTTCCCGACGTTTGCTTCTACTTTGAACTCGCGTTTGAGGCGGTCGATGATGACTTCTAAGTGGAGCTCACCCATGCCTGCGATGATGGTCTGGCCTGTATCGATGTCTGTCTTGACGACGAAAGTGGGGTCTTCTTCTTGGAGACGTGAGAGTCCGAGTGCCATTTTGTCCTGGTCTGCAGTGGAGCGTGGCTCAACTGCCATGGCGATGACTGGCTCTGGGAAGGTGGGTGGCTCGAGCATGATGTCGAACTTTGCCTCACAGAGGGTGTCGCCTGTGGTGACGTTTTTAATGCCTACGAAGGCAGCGATGTCTCCAGCGTAGCAGGTCTCTACATCATTGTGGGCATCGGCTTGGATCTGAATCAAGCGGCTGACGCGTTCTTTTTTCTGGGTGCGTGGGTTATACACCATGTCTCCTTTTGAAACGGAGCCTGAATAGACGCGGAAGAAGACGAGCTTCCCTACGTACTTGTCTGCCCAGAGTTTGAAAGCGAGGGCACAGAATTTGGCATTGTCGTTAGTTTCAGCGATGACGGACTTGGTCTCGTCTTTTGCTGACTGCCCTTCTGCATCGGAGATGTCGAGTGGGCTTGGGAGGTAGTCGATGACGGCGTCGACGAGGAATTGGACTCCTTTGTTTTTAAAGGCTGAACCGCCAGATACGGGGACGAACTTATTGGCGATGGTGACGCGGCGGATGGCCGACTTTAAATCTTGTGGGGTGATCTCTTCCTCCATGAGGAATTTTTCGCCTAGTTCGTCGTCTAGGTCTGAGATGGTTTCGATGAGCTCCATTTTTGCCATTTGGGCTTGCTCTAGGAGGTCTC
>JALZVA010000223.1 GCA_023301335.1 Akkermansiaceae bacterium | reverse complement strand
CGCAGAACATTTTTGACTCTGCCTTAATCTGGCAATGAACCTCTAACCCTATCGTCGCAATGTAATCCTCTCTCGGCATAATGATCAGCTATTAAGCTCCGTTTGCTTAGCCTATCCCATCCCTATGGGCAACTCTAAAGCTAGCCATCTAGGGATAGTAAATTCTCACACGGGAGAAAATTCATCTATTTTTAAAAAATCATAAAATACGAAGTACAGACGGGCTGTAATTTCTTCGCCTGAAGGCTTTTCCACCACTTAAATCAACTTCAGAAGGTTCAGATCAATAATGGTGGATAGAACCCCTTAATACGCCTTTCTTTTTTAAAAAATAGGACAAAGGGTGAGATATGGATCTAATCCTCACTACAACGATTATCCTACTCATCGTCCTTGATCCAGCCGGTAACCTTCCGATTTTTAATACTGTCTTATCCTCACAGCCGGAAAAAAACGTAAGAGCGTCATTATCCGTGAACTAACCGTCGCTCTAATAGCTTTGCTATTGTTCCTTTTCTTTGATGGAGCTCTGCTGAATTTTCTTGGGCTTCAGAAATCGAGTCTTCTTATCTCTGGAGGAATCATTCTATTTCTAGTCTCTCTAGGCATGATCTTTCCATCGAAACCCGTGTTCGATGGAGAAGCTAATGAAGAGCCCTTTATCGTGCCGCTTGCTATCCCCCTCCTCGCTGGTCCATCCACTCTGATCTTACTCATCCTACTGTCTCAACAACACGCAGATGCCATAATGGAAGTCGCCATCGCAACCTTTTTGACCTGGGCCTTAAGTGCCGTCATTCTCTTCTTCTATCCTCTCCATTCTTTATTCGTATTTTCGAAAAAAAGGGATCACCGTGCTTGAGCGTTTAATGGGCATGCTACTCATCATGATTTCTGTGTAAATGTTCATGGATGGAATGACCGAATTCCAGCTCGCTTATTAACACGCCCTGCCCCTCCACAAATAAGCCACGACACTCAATGCGTGCCGAGGCTTGCTTCACTAAGAAAAAATCTCGTGTTATGCGTAGATTCTCAAATCACCACAAGCAGCGGCAAATGAAATCCATAGCGGTGCATCTATTTTTTTGAGGCACTGATTTTATCCATAAAATCACGCATCTTGCTAATGATGAAATCACCTTTTTCCTCAAGGGCAAAGTGTCCTGTATCAAGGATGTGATAATCTATGTTTTTCAGATCTCGCTTATACCCTTCTGCTCCAGGCTCTGGGAAAAAGGCATCATTTTTTCCCCACACAATTAATGCAGGAGGTTGGTTATCACGAAGGTACTTCTGCCACTTAGGGTAAAGCTTAACATTATTCTGGTAGTCGTAAAAGAGGCCTAGCTGAATCTCTTTCTGTCCTTCACGGGTGATACGCTGTGTATCGATAACCCAGTTATCAGGGTTAATCTTTTCAGGATTTTTCGTTCCATGCGTGTACTGCCACTTCATCCCCTCAAAGCTGAACACCTCTTTTGCAATCGTGTCTCCTAGCTCTGGATTTTTTGTTTTCCAATACTTAAAGATCGGGCCCCAGCCTTTTTCGCTCAGTCCTTCTTCATACGCATTCCCATTCATGATCACAAACCCGTTCACACGCTCTGGATGAGCCGTCGCAATTCTAAATCCAACTGGCGCACCGTAATCATGAATCATCAATGTGTAGTTAGTAACTTTCTTTTGTTCTAAGAAATCATCTACAACCTCGGCTAAACGATCGAACGTATAGGTGAATTTTTCAGGAGAAGGCACACTGCTCATCCCGAAGCCTGGATAATCAGGGGCAATAAGGTGGAACTTATCTTTTAAGCCATCGATTACTTTCTTATACATCTGTGAAGATGTTGGGAAGCCATGGAGTAACACTAAGGTCGGCTTCTCAGGATCACCTGCTTCTCGATAAAAAATATCTAAATCTCCAACCTTTTCCGTGGCATAACGGACTTCATTCTGAGCGGACGCAGTCGACACTAATCCCGCACTCAGGACTACAGTCATCACTGCTGCGATAACGTTTTTCGTTTTTTTGTTTTTTATTTTCATGATAAATAGTTGCTTGCACACGCAATTATAAAATGTGTTAAAAGAGCATACTTTTATGATCCTGCCCGAGTTCTCTAAAATCCTAGACCGAAAATGAGTCTCTCGCTGTAGATAAATTGCCTACCAATTGGCTAAAATTTTCCTCCCCTAAGGAATCACTCATCTTTTGCCGAAGCTTCGCCATTGTTTTTTTGACACGACGATACTCTCGCTTTCCCTCTGCTGTTACAACGACCTCAGAGCCACGCCCCGTGCCGCGCTTTTCCACTAAGCTTTTCTCTATCAAGGTATCAATCAAACGATTCACCGTAGAAGCATTCAAATCAAGGTGAGCACCATAATTTTTTTGCTGCTCCCCACTGTTCTCTACCATCGCAAATAGAAGATATCCATGCGATGGCGAAAGCCCCAACTTCAAGAATTCGGCCTTCCAAATATCCGTAATGGAGCGCGTGAGCGACGACAGGTTAAAATAGAGGCAATCGTTAAACATGCTGACACTATGCCCTACTTGCTTGCACACGCAACTATTTTTATGCAAAATTCAACCTTCTCATACAAACTCCTGCTCTATTGCGGAATTTGGTAAACTCTCTCAAAAATTCTATGGTGAAATTGGACACCAATACACCCAAAATTAGCTTTGTATCTCAGATTTCAAAAAATCGCCCTAATCACAGCAAAAAAATCTAACCCCCTATTCCTAATATCAAACCTGATATTAGATCCTTCTGATTTCTTAACGATCCTCCCAACCAAAATATACTCAGCTCACAATCTAATTGACCACCACGCTTTCAAAAGCTTATAAAATAAGCATCAAATTAATATTTACACTACCCATACTCGCAATTTACTTAAACCGTGATATCACGAAAGGTGGTGTGATCTAATACTGTTATGTCGAAAAATGACAGGCCCGCTTGACCAATGGCAATTCCAACAATAGAGACGCAAATCCTGCAATCGGTCTGCGATGTCCTAGGTGCCACTGACGATGGGCTGACAGGTAGCGAGATCGGTCGTTTGCTGTCATCCTGCGGGATCGATGATACGGTTCCAGGTCACAACAAGCGTCATCGACTTTTTGAAGCGTTGTCTATTCGTCAGAGCCGAGACGGCTGCGGCAACAACGTGATCAACTTTGTCCAAGAGGCGATCAATCCGGTTCGCCACGTCGGAGACGAAGATTCGTTTGAAGCGCGCCGATCGTCATTGAATGAGGTGCTTTCATTTGCCGGACTTTCTATTGGGGAGGATGGCAAGGTTGTTTCAGCGGCGAAGGCTTCCACCCTCACTCAAGCTGCCCAGCGGGCAGATGAGTTGAGACGAATTCTCCGTGATCGGAATGTCCACCCAGATGTTCTGAGATTTTGCAGAGAGGAACTTTTGGAGAACAACTACTTCCATGCCGTCTTTGAGGCGACCAAGAGCGTCGCTGAGAAGATTCGCACGCGCACTGGATTGTTGTCGGACGGCTCCGAACTCGTTGACGCTGCGTTCGCTTTCAAAAACACCATTCCCCACCTGGCATTCAACACGCTTCAGAGTGAGAGCGAAAAGAGTGAGCAGAGAGGATTCATGAATCTCCTGAAAGGTCTATTCGGCACTTTTCGAAACACGACCGCTCATGCTCCCAAGATCACGTGGCCGATCGACAAGTTGGACGCCCTGGACATTCTATCAATCGTATCGCTTGTCCATCGGCGGCTGGATCAGGCCGTCAATGCAAAGAGCGTAACTAACGCTGCAACCAAGACATAACAAGACGCTGGACACCAAGACCTGATCCGCTGCGAATCGAAAGCGCCATGACAAATCGAAACATTAACCCGCAATCAACGCTCGCCCTCAGGTCAGGTCTGGGTCAGCTTTGACGTTCGGTAAAGAAATGACTCAAGAGGACGCACAGAGCAAAGCTGAAGAATACCTCCTCTCGATGGTGCCAAGCAGCTCGGATTGCACTCTTCA
>JALZVA010000222.1 GCA_023301335.1 Akkermansiaceae bacterium | reverse complement strand
GCTTAAGCGAGGGATAAGAGGTGCTCGGTGAGTGCTTTCGCTTCCTTGTGAGCGGTGTAGTGCTGCTCTACACGTGCACGTGCAGCTTTCCCCATGGATTCGATGTCGGAGGAGAGCACTTTAGCGATAGCCTCTGCAAGAGCATTTGAGTCTTCACAAGGAACACAGAAGCCGACTTCACCATCTGTCACGATATCTTTCCATGCACCAGCTTCAGTGGCGACTACTGGCGTGCCAGAAGCCATGGCCTCTAACACCGTGAGCCCAAACCCTTCGTTACGGCTTGCGGCAACGACGAGTGAAAGGGACTTAAAAAGATTAGGGAGAGCATCAAAATCTTGAGTGCCGATGAAGAGGATACGCTCGGAAAGATTAGCCGCATCTATTTTTTGCTGGAGTTGCTGCTGAAAGGTTTCATTTTTTGCCGTGGTCTCTCCGCAGATAATAGCCGTGGTTTCAGAATCTTTTTGGAGATGTTTTAGCAGAGCATCGACAAAAAGATCAGTGCCTTTAGAGGGGCGTATTCTACCAAAAATACCAATCCCTCTACTGCCAGGGTAAGCTAATGACTTCCAGTTGTTAGCTCGATCCTCCGCCGGCTGGTAGCGGTCTGTATCGATCCCGTGGGGGATGATGGTTTTAGACTTTGGCTCTAAGTAATGATTGGTGGCGTGAGAGGTGGTGATGATACTGTCCATCTGCTGCATTAACCATTTGGTGAACTTACTGTGCTGCCTCTGTGCGGTGGAGGTGAAAGCAATCTTGAGGGGACGACGAAATAGTTTCTTGGCGATCAATGCCTGGATCATTTCATCATTTCTACGTGCGTGAAAGACAATGGACTTCCCCGCAGCCGGGGTTCTTTTAGTGACGGAAAGAAACTCTCGGAAGCTCAGGGCTCGGATGTCTGAGGGTAGGTGTGCTGCACCGAGCACAGCTAGCTCCACGAGATCTTTTTGATGTGCTGCCACTTGTAACATCGTCGAGGTTACCCCAGAGAATCTCTTGTTAGAGTTACCGAGGATAAGCTGGATGTCACTGTCCATGAAGGAATGATTTTAAATATTGTTAGAGCGCTGCAAGAATGGCATCACCCATTTGACTCGTAGATACTTTTTGTTCGTGAACGGCACCAGTATAGAGATCTGCAGTGCGCTTCCCTGAGTCGATCACCTTGTTGACTGCGGCATCGATAGCATCAGCAGCTTCATTTTCTCCGAGAGAATATTTTAGTAACATACTGACGGATAGAATCTGCGCGATCGGGTTAGCAATCCCTTGCCCAGCGATATCTGGAGCAGAGCCACCAGAGGGTTCGTACATTCCGAAGTAGAGCCCATTAGCATTCTTAGAACCTAGGGAGGCAGAAGGGAGCATACCGAGTGAACCAGAAATCATGGCCATCTCGTCAGAGAGAATATCTCCGAACAGGTTACCTGTGACTAAGACATCAAAGCTGGAAGGTTGTTTGACCAATTGCATCGCTGCGTTATCAACGTAGAGGTGGGAAAGTTCAACTTCTGGAAACTCAGGAGCGATCTCATTGACCACTTCACGCCAGAGTACTGAGCACTGTAAGACGTTTGCCTTATCGACAGAGACGAGACGCTTATCACGTGACATGGCAGCGGTGAAGGCGATCCTGACGATACGCGCGATCTCACTCTTACTGTAAACCATCGTGTCGAACGCCTTTGGGTCGCCATTATTATCGTCGCGCCCCTTCGGAGTGCCAAAATAGATGCCACCAGTGAGTTCACGGACACAGAGGACATCGAAGCCGTTAGGAATGAGTTCATTTTTCACCGGTGATGCGTGGCTTAAAGCAGGTAAGCAGACACCTGGGCGAAGGTTTGCAAAAAGCCCGAAATGCTTACGTAGAGGTAAGAGAGCGCCACGTTCTGGCTGCTCATCAGGAGGTAAGTTTTCCCATTTTGGGCCACCTACGGAGCCAAAGAGTATGGCATCAGCTTTTTCTGAAGCCTTGATAGTAGACTGAGGAAGTGGGCAGCCTTCAGCATCAATAGCCGCACCACCAACAAGGCATTCTTCACGGCTGATTTGAAGAGAGAATTTTTCTGAGACCTGATCGAGCACTTTAAGAGCTTCATCCATGACTTCTGGGCCAATCCCGTCGCCCGAGAGGACAGTGATGCGGTAATTTTTCGACATGGCTTCTTTTAGGAGCTTTGGAAGTTCTGAAAAGCAATTTATTTAGACTTTTACTAAAAAAGGTGTATATGTTATAAGCTATTGATTCTAATTAATTAAAGTAAATATCTATGAAAACGCTATCTGTTGTCTCTATTTTTGTTTGCGGAATGTTCTCGGTGTATGGTGAAGAAACGCTCAGCTCGAAGTTATTGAGTGAGCTGCCAGAGCTTAAGAAGGTTACCCAAAGTTCCTATAAAAAATTGAACGGGGGCCTTGAGCTAAAGGGCTTGGATGAGAGTCCTGGGCATAAAGCGATTTTGCTTGAGATGAAGAAATTCTATAAACTAGTGAAATTGTTTAACCAAAAAGCAGAGGTGGCAAGCGCATTCCCAGAAGAGGAGTGGGGGGATGTGAATAGCTCGCGGAAGCGCGTAGAAGAGCTTTCTGCATTTGTTAAATTAGACGATGAGTTACAGGGCGTATTGACGTATTGGCTAAATCATACAGTTCACTTCAGTGATGAGAGTGGAGCTGCTAAGGCTCTTAAGGAACAGCAAGAGGCTACTAAATCTGGAATTAAAATTGGGGGAGCTGAGAAGGTTGTGACAAACCCCCTCCTCATAGAAAATGAGATCTTAGGCGATACTTGTGAGACTAAAGAAAGCAGGTTAAAAGCGCTGGCTGAGAGATTTGAACTATTAAGAAAACAGAACGAGGTGATTACCCATGGGGGATTTACGACGCCTTCAACTGGAGTGCGCTACTCTAGTGGATACTACTACAATCGTAATAGAACCTATAATAACTATACGAGGAATAGAACCTATAGCCCAGTGTATGGCAAAGGCCGTTCTACGCATAGTTACCAACCTAAAAAGCAGATTGTGAGAATCAAGTATTAGTCTTTGGCTGTCTGCGGGTTGCGATTTTTTCTTGGGGGGTGAAGAAGGAAGAAATTATATTATCCCATTTTTAAACAATTATTCGTGACATTTACGTGTAGTTTTTTTACCACCTAAGCGTTATGAATTTGGATCTATTGAAGACTTTATCAGTCCGCTCTCTTTTCGCAGGTGTATGCAGTGCAATGATTGTTTCTTGTGCGCATAAGGAAGTCACCCCGCCTGTAGTAGCTGCAAAACTTGCACCAGTGGTTCCAAAGAAAAAAGTTACTCCGTATAAGAAAAAACCAGTAGTAAAGCCGAGCTATACAGCTAAAAGGAACCCAACTTCCAATTTACCTACAAAGTCAGCAGCGGGTGTTACCCATAGAAGCGGGAACAGCGGGCTTCCGTATATTGCCTTAACTTTCGATGACGGGCCACACCCGACACATACGCCGAAGCTACTGAACATCTTGAAAAAGCATAATGTGAAGGCAACATTCTATGTGACAGGGGTAAACACCGCACGCTACCCACATATTGTGAAACGTATCGTAGCAGAAGGCCACGAGATTGGGAATCACACCTACACTCACCCCAATCTAACTAAACTTTCTGATGCTCAGGTGAAGAGCCAGCTAGACCGCTCTATTAGTGCAATCGTCTCTGCTACTGGAGTGAAACCGAGAACTTTCCGCCCTCCTTACGGAGCACTAACGACGAGGCAGCGTCTATGGATCAACTCTCAGTATGGCTACCCAATCGTATTTTGGTCAGTTGACCCGAAAGATTGGAAAGATAAGAATAGCTCACTTGTGACTTCACGTCTTGTGAGTGGCACACGCAATGGTGGAATTTTGCTTTTGCATGACATTCATGCCACCTCTGTAGCTGCTGTTCCTCAAACGGTTAACAGACTTTTGAGCAAGGGACATAAATTTGTAACTGTTTCACAG
The DNA here is from genome assembly GCA_023301335.1 of Akkermansiaceae bacterium. GTDB lineage: Bacteria > Verrucomicrobiota > Verrucomicrobiia > Verrucomicrobiales > Akkermansiaceae > Rubritalea. Next base: position 6,992 of record JALZVA010000222.1, on the reverse strand, counting down.
TTGCTAGGAGCCAAGTAATAGCATTAGAGTAGATCTGGCGTATGGAAGCTAGGTTTGCACAACATTTTTTAAAGGTTCGTAATCAGATTGCGAGCCTTTGTGATACAGTAGAGACACTCTCTAAAGATGCGCATGTACCTGTCGAGGGCCTGACTGAAATTCAGGAAAACTTAGCCAGGCCACTACAGATATTGAGCTTTGGTGACAGCAGCTCTGGGAGATCGTTGTTTATGGATACAATTCTTGGTGCAAAGGCATCAGGAGAGCTAAAGGCTAAAAAATGGAGCGGAGTTCAGTTCGGGGAGAAGGAGACATATCTTGATTTAGATATCCCTATGGGCAACTTGCCTAAGGGGAGTTTAAGAGACTACCGCTATGTTGAAGCTCCTCCTTGTGAGCTTCTTGCAGCTGGAAATATGAGTGAGGTCGATGGCTGGATTGCGAAGAGTGATCTGATTGTCTGGGTGCTTTCTGTGGAAAACCCATGGTCGAATACGACTTGGGAACTGTTGGAAAAACAGAGCCTTGATATTTTATCTCGTTCAGTGATAGTGGTCACCAAGGTAGACCGACGGAGTGCTGAAGAAATGCAAGTGATGGCAGGCCATCTAGGCCGCTTAGTCGAGCAGAGACTACAGAAGCCAATGAAGTTCTGGTATACGGCAAATAATGGGAAAGAAGATGCTGGATACTCAGAAGTGTGGGAACAAGCCCATACCATATTAGAGAATTCCTCGGCAAATAACCATTATCTGGATCAATGCCGAGAAAAGCTTCACCGGGTGTTAGATCTCATCGAGGACACACTCGATAAGAGGGCTCGTGCACTGGATAGTGATAAAGGATTTTTATCCTCAGTAGAGGCAGATATTGATCGGCAACGTGAAAGAGAAATACAGCTTTATGCTGGCACTGGAGTAAAACTCGGGAGTGAGTATGTAGCGCAGATAGAGGAGACTGTGGGAGAGTTTTACCGTGCGAGTGGAGTGATCTCTACCACGAGGGATTTATTTAAACGTGGGGTGCTAGCAGCAAGTGTAGAGGATTTCTTTTTAGAGCAAATCGGAGATAAATATAGTGGAAGGGCGAAGTATGACTGCATGCAGATTTTATACGATTGCCGTGAGCAGTGGAGGAGCCGACAGAGCCATCTCGATGAGCGGTTAGGAGTAGAGGCTGGAGGATTCCAGCAGGAAGCATTTAAGGAGTTAGTCGTAGAGCTTGTTCCAAAACTTGAGAAATCTGCGAAGGTAGCTGTCTTGAGTTTGAAAATTCGAAGTGCCGTGGAGCGTATGCTGGTGTCGCGTAGAGAGAAGTTAAAAAAAATCATCTTAGCCTTTCTTAGCTTAGTGATTCTCTCGGGTCTTTTGGGTGCCTTGAAAGTACCGCCATACGGATACCCAGCATGGGTGACGCTGGGACTAGCGGCGTGTGTGTTTGTATTTTATATGATGAGGGTTTACGCAACCAGAGGTGCGGTGGCAAAAGAACTAAACGCCTACATCTATGAGAATAGAATTAAATTTGTCGATGATGTGGTGGAATCTTATCAGGAGATGATTTGTTATTTTTTCACCGGCTATGCTCCGATGTTTGAATCCATGAGGAAGAAAATAGTCGATGCTAGAGAGAGCCTGGAACCTCTTCAGGAAAGGCATCATAATGAATTTCTTAAACTAGTAGCACTTGAGAATGAAAATAGCTTGAGGTAGGCAAAGCGGGGGTCGTGCTAGCCCTGTGTAAACTCCGTAATGAGTCGTGAGAACTCTTCTGGCTGCTCCCAAGGAACCCTATGCCCGCAGTTTTTGACGCTTCGATGAGTGGCATGCGGCATGTGCTGGCAGGCGTGTTCTGCGAGTTGGCTAAATTTTTGATCCTGTTCCCCTGTGATCCATAACACTTCGGTGGATAATTTGGATAAGGCAGGGAGAAGATCTTCTTGGGCACCGGTGGACCAATCGATAAAAGAGCGGGCGATTTGTTTTTTCCACATTTTTAGATGCAGTCGATCTGGCAGCATAGATTCTGATAAAATACCTTGTTGGTTCCACGCTTCGAGAAATTCTTCAAATGGCAGGCGTAGGCATTTTGCAGCCCACTCGGCATCGTGACTTCTCCGCTCTGCACGCTGTATATCAGAAGTGAATCCTGAATGAGCAGAGACAATGATGGCCTTTTTCCAATGCGTGGGGTTTTGCAGGAGGCAGTGGAGCGCGATGCGCCCTCCCATGGAGTAACCTAGTAGGGTGTGAGGAGGTTCTTTGATTTCATTATTGATCGCCTCTGCAAGTTCAGGCAGAGGTTTTGGACAGCAGGCTAAAAAGCGCCAGAGGTTGACGACATTGAGATCGGGAATCTTCTCTTGAAAGAGGTTCCAGTCTCTAGACGAACCGACTGCTCCGTGGAGGGCATAGATCATGGAATGAACATGCACGTTCATTCTAATTTTCCAATAGGAAAGCGTGTGGGAATGGGATCTCCGGTTGACGTGCCATATGATGTGTATATCTTGTGGTGGTGATTTACTTAGATTCTAACGCGACTTCAAAGGTGCACCCTGAGGTTCTGGAGGTGATGCTGCCTTTCCTGTCAGAACAGTGCTATAACCCTTCGAGTGGATACCGAGCAGGGAAAACAGTAAGGAACGCTTTAGAACTGGCACGTCAGCAGCTTGCAGAGTTGACCGGTGCAGATACAGAAGAGCTAGTGTTCACAGGGGGTGGCACTGAATCTAACAGTATGGCCTTGTCCTCATTGGCGAAGCTTACGAAAGGAAAAAAAATCATCACTGGGCAGATCGAGCATAGTTCTGTGCTTAAGACATGTGAGCGACTCGCTGAGGAGGAAGGGTATGAGATCTTAAAGGTAGGAGTGACTGAAGGTGGGGTATATGAACTGAGCATGTTAGAGGATTTCTTAGCACAGGGAGATGTTGCATTTGTCTCGCTCATGTTTGCTAATAATGAAACGGGAGTGAAGCAGCCAATCGAAGATGCGTGTAAGATAGCACATGCTCACGGGGTTCCCTTTCATACAGATGCGATCCAAGCAATCGGAAAAACTGCGGTGGATGTGCATCAGTTAGGCGTCGATTTTCTCTCGATTTCAGGGCATAAATTTCATGCACCTAAAGGTGTGGGAGCTTTGTATATAAAATCAGGTGTCCGTTTTTCTCCACTGGTGTTAGGAGGCGGTCAGGAAGCTGGGCGTAGGAGTGGGACAGAAAATGTAGCGTCGATTGTGGCTTTAGGTAAGGCTGCAGAGATAATGAACAAGAAACTTGATGAGGGAGATCACCTCCAGGTGATGAAGCTTAGGGACCTACTACAAGAAACCCTTTGTTCGACGATCAAAGGCGTGGAAGTGAATGGAGACATATCACTTAGGACTGCAAATACGCTGCATGTTTCCTTCGAGGGATGTGAGGCAGGAGGCTTGCTTATTTTGTTAGATGAATATGGGGTCGCGTGTTCCGCGGGGAGTGCGTGCATGACAGGGAAGCAGCAGCCATCACACGTGCAGAAGGCGATGGGATTTTCAGATAAGAAGGCAAATAGTAGCTTGCGGATTTCACTTTCTATTTTTACGACAGAAGAGGAAATCGTAGAAACCGCAGCTAGTATAAAAAAAGCGGTGGAAAAGCTGCGGAAGGTGCAAGGGGGGAGTGGTGTTGGCCCCGTAGTGATTTACACGAAGTAAGAGGGAAATAGTCCTCATCTTAGAAAGAGACCTCAAACCATAGACCCGCTCCAAGTGAGTCTGATCGATTGTTACTCTCTAGATCTATCGAGGTGAAGACAAAGGGCGTGAGGGAGACTTGCTGAGTCAGGTTATACGTGAATGAAAGCTTGGAGTAGAGGTCGTTGGCTCCATCGACGCCATAGTAGTCAGAGGTGGCACTGACCCCTAACTGAAAGGCAAAAAAAGCATCGTCATTGAGGGCCTGATAGGTAGCATATTCGATGGCTCCGTATAGGCCGTCCGCACCTGTATCGTAACTGAAAATACCTTTGAATGCATGAGAGTGTCTTGCGGACTCTGAAAAGGAATAACTAAGCTCGGAAGTGAGCTCTAAGCCAGATGTGAAGACACTCTGGTTGAGGTCCCGGTAGATGATTTTGTTTGTCCACAGCCAGGAATCTAGCTGGTAACTGAGGCTGAGCTTGGTTCCCGTTTCACTGAAGTCGTCTCTACCCGTACTAGTCGCATACCAGGCACCGTAGCCGAGGTAGAGCCCGTCACCTACGGTGGCTTCCCCTTCAAGCTGAAAGTCTAGGATCTGCTGAGCTTTTCTGAAGCCTCTATCAACGTACTCGCTGCGTGTCCCTGTGACAGCTTCGAGCCCTAGCGGAAGGTCAGAGCTATCTTGAGCAAATGCACTTGTGAGCATTCCCCATGCGAGTGCTGCGGAGAAGTGGATGGTATTAATTTTTCTTATCATGACTGGGATCGTAAAAGATCTTAATGTCAGCTTCCTTCGTGCCAAGCAATTCTTGTGCACGTATGAGAGCGTCTCGGGTGGAAATATTAGCGTTACTTGGGGAGTGGAAGAAGAGGTTGGTCTGACCTTGCTTGCGGTCGCAGCCCTCTTGGATAGTCTCTAACACACCAGAAAGTTTAAGAACCTTATAAACCTCTCTGGTAGCTCCTGAAACGAGGACGTGGCGGCCTTGGGTGCGCATGAACTTCACTAAATCTTCCATGGCCATCACTGAGGTGGCGTCGAGATGGCGTGCATTTTTGAGCCGGAGGATAATGACTTTAAGATTTTCATCCGCTGCAGTTCTCTGCACCTGTGAGCGGAAGAGTTCAGCTGCTCCGAAGAAGAGGTCTCCTTCAACGTGCACAATCGAGATGGCTGGGTTCTGGCGTTCTGAGGAGGCTGAGCGTTCTCTGAAATCTCCATTATCGCCAACCTCGTATTCGACTAAATGAGGGCGTGATGCCTTACGTAGGAAGAGGGTGATAGAGACGGCCACACCTATGAAGATAGCGTAGTCGAGTCGTGTCAGCAGAGTAGCGGCAAAGGTCGAGAGGATAACCACGGTGTCGTCATGGGTGGAGCGAAGACAGATACGGATATTTTTCCATTTGATGAGGGTGAGAGCGATCCCAATGACGAGAGCCGCGAGAGCCGCCTTAGGAATTTTCTCCACGATATCGAAGCCTAGTAAGTTCGGGCTAAAGATTAAGATAGCTAAGCCGAGAGCACAGAAGAGGCTATTGAACACTGAGGCGAATCGAGTCGTAGCGCCCGAGGAAAAGTTCAGGGCTGAGCGAGTGAGTGACCCTGACGCAGCCATAGGGGCAAAAAATGCAGCAGCGGTATTGGCGACTCCGACTGAGAGCATGTCTTGGTTCACATTGGTTCTATCACCAGTCTGGCTCGCAAGAGATTTTGACATCACAGTGTTCTCAAGAGAGGCCAGGAACATGATGGCAAAGGCCACTCCACCGAGAGCTGGGAAGTAGGAGAAATCTGGGAGTGAGGGGGTGATTTGTGAGATGTTTAGAGGTTTGAAAAAATACTCAGGGTTTGCCGCTGGGAGGATTCCTGTGAGAGAGGTAGCGATGACGGCGAGGGTGAGAGTGATGGCGAAAGTCGGGAGGCTTGCTAATTTTTTAGAGAGGATCAGGTAAGTGGCCAGTGTCAGGACACCTAGTAGAAGAGGTTGCCATTCTATATCTGGTAAGAGTTTGACCATCTCAGTGGCGATAGAGAAAAATGTTTTGGTGCCTTCAATCTGTGAGAGAGACTCGGAGAGGAGGGAGCTGACACCGAAGAGGTGCTTAAGCTGATTGAGGATAATTAGCACAGCTGCGCCGGTGAGGTAGCCGACTAAAACACTCCGTGAGACATACTGGATCATGTCCGCGAGCTTCAGGTAGGCACCAATGATAGAGAATATCCCCACCATTAGCACAAGGGTGGGCACCATCAATAGCTTTTCCCCATCAGTGAAGCTGGAAGCTGCAAAGAAGCTAAAGAGCATGAATGAGGTAGCATTAGTCGGACCGAGAATGGTGTGTCGGGAGCTGGCAAAGAAAGGGGCAAAGAAGCTAGCGATGATGGAGCAGATGATACCATTAATGATAGGTAGCTCTGCGATAGCGGCATAAGCCATCCCCTGAGGAATACTTAAAAGAGAAACGTTGAGAGCCGCCTTAAGATCATAGACTGCCTTTTTCCCAGAGTAACCAGAAAGATCATGACGAGCAGGAAAAAGATCTAGCTTATTTGCGTGATAGAACTTCTTGAGATAACGGGTCGTGCCTCTCAGTATGGATTCTGTTCTGGTCATTGAAGTGGTAGCGGCGTCCTCTTATGAGGATTACTCCGAAAGATATAGATAAAATGAAGAGCTAGGGTTTGTCGAGCGACAATATCGAGAGCGATGAAACGCCTTCATTTTTCTGCGGTACTAAGGTATTTTTTTTGGGATAAGACGTTAAAAAAGAGCGGCGAAGAGAAAAAGATAAAATAAAAAGAAAAGAATCTGAATTTTTTGATAGGTTAAGACATCTTAAATAGGTAAGAACTGAGTATAAAGATGAAAAAATTTAGAACATTATCTATTGGAGTAGTAGCCGCAGGCTCACTTATCGCGGCTAGCTGCACGACTGTAAACCCATACACAGGAGAGGAGCAAACCTCGAACAAGGTGAAAGGTACTGCCATTGGTGCGGTAGCAGGTGGGGTTTTAGGAGTGCTGGCTGGAGATGATCACGAAAGCGCTGTGATTGGTGCTATTAGTGGTGCGGCGATTGGGTTTGGGGTAGGTCAGTATATGGATTACCAAGAGGAACTTATTCGTCGTGAACTCGAAGGAACAGGAGTGACTGTTTCCCGAGTAGGAGACAATTTGGTATTGAATATGCCAAGTGATATCACCTTTTCAAAAGGAAAGAGCACCTTAGATTCAAAGTTCACTTCTAGCTTAGGCGGAGTTGCCAAGATATTTGAAAAATACAAAAAAACGAAGTTAACTGTA
>JALZVA010000221.1 GCA_023301335.1 Akkermansiaceae bacterium | reverse complement strand
GAAAAAAACGTCTCCACTGGTTTCTCGGATCGATTGCTCTCGCATTATTTTGGAATGGTATTGTCTCGATCTTCCTTAAAGAGGCCATTGGTGGCTGGCGGTCAGGAAATCCAGACTGGTTTCTAACCTTATTTCTAACACCTTTCGTCCTCATCGGCTTTGGCTTCATCCTACACATCCCTTATCGATTTTTCTCCATGTTTAACCCAGCACCGAAAATCAGCTTTCCCAATGGAGCTATCATCATAGGTGAAGACAATCAGATAACATGGGAGATCCCAAATGGAGCCCACAAGTTGAAGCAGTTTAGCATCTTACTCGTAGGCACAGAAGAAGCTGAGTACCGACGCGGGACAAACACCGCAATTGACCACTCTATCTTTTACGAACTGGAGATTCTCTCCACCACTAGCTCGCAAAAAAGTACTAAGGGCACCAGCCAAATCAGCCTGCCCGCAGAAGCAACGAACATCATGCCCAGCTGGGAAGGTGATCATAACTCCATCCTATGGACACTCGAAGTAATCGGAGAGATTCCCCTATGGCCTGACGCTTCCGAGTCATACCCAGTCACCGTTCTCCCTGCCAACTTATTTAGCCCATCCGATGCCCCCACCCCTAACACTTCTAACCAATTACCTGAGTCCGCATGAACGACCCCATAAGTATCCACATCGATTACGACCATAAGGACTACACCCCCGGAGACATCATCTCCGGCACAGTCCTCTGGACACCCGAGTCTGTAGGTAAAATAAAAAATGCTAAACGTGCCAAAGAAGTGCGCGTAAGTCTCTTCTACCAAACCAGTGGACGCGGCACGCAGGAAGTCCACATCGTCGCCGACCAGACATGGCCAGCCGATCAGACTAAGGGTAGCTTCCAGTTCACTCTACCTCACGAGCCCTATAGCTTCTCAGGGAAACTCATCTCACTCACATGGGGGCTAGAAGCTGTCAGTGCCTCGGATAAGGAAACCGCACTCTACGAGATCACACTCACACCCACAGGACAGCCAATTATTCTCGATGCCATAGACAAAAAGAAAAGTAAACTAGGCCTCCTTAGTAAACTGAAGCCGCGCGTCTCATAGCGACTTGACCATGCAGGCACACGAAAACCCCTTTGCCACCGATCGCGTCGAGAAGCTCCTTAGCTTCCGTCCAGCTTGGTCTGCCATGACATGGGACCAGCTCGATAAAACATGGCAGCAGGCCGGCTATAGAGGAGCCATTACAGGCAGGCACGGAGCGGGTAAAACCACCCTCATCTCTGCGTGGAAATACCGCCTAGCCAAGCGCGGCACGGACTACCTAGAGCTATTTCTCAATCGCGAAGCACAGAGCCTAAGCAATACAGAATGGGCACGCTTAGATGACCCCAGCATAGCCCACCACGTTGTCATTCTCGATGGAGATGAACAGCTAGGCTACTTTGACAGACGGCGATTTTACCGACTCACGCAACAGGCAAAAGGGCTCATCGTCACACGTCATAGGCAGAATCATCTAAACACACTCGCCCATCTAAACCCCTCCATAGACATCCTCAAGCAGTGCGTAAGAGAGCTCTCCTCTGAGCACTACCCAGCACTCGAACCTCATTTCCCAACATGGTGGAAAAGTAAAAAAGGCAATATCCGTGAAATCCTCCTCGAATGCTACGATGCCATTTGAATCAACCACCCCAACCCCTCTAGTAAAACAGGCTCTCCGACCTCTAAGTTGATTTATGCCCACAAAGGTGTACACTTTTAAAATTAACCTCACTAACTACGAACGAATTATGGTGAAGGATCTGGCAACTGAGAAAACAAGGGTAGCAAATAAAATAAATGATGCGTGTGAAGTTTATCCTATAAGAATAATTAAAACTAGTTTTAATACGTTAACCGACAGAGCGACAAAAAGGGCTTTTAATATTTAGACACACATTATCATATGCGCCTTCTCACATCTGCTGGTTTTTTTCTTTTTTTACTCTGGTTAGCACTAGCTATCTTATCCAATCAAGCATTCCTGGTTCCTATTTACGGAGTCTTGGCTATCCAACTCACCGCATGGGGTATTGTCATTGGGCTATGGTTCAAATATCGGGGTCGTGACCAGAACCTATCAAAAATGTGGATCCTTGTCCTAGCAGTACTAATGCGACTCCCCTCTTTCTATGCCTCTCCTATTTACGAGGATGATTACTTTCGCTTTCTATGGGACGGCTGGAACTCCCTGACTACTGGTAACCCATACAATGGTCCACCAGTAGACTACTTTGATGAGCCTGGTTACTCCGAGTCGCTGCAATCTGTTCTCTATAATGTCAATTACCCAGAAGTGCCCACAATTTATGCCCCCATATGCCAAGCTTTTTTCTTCCTCGCTGCACTTATCGAACCTCTAAAATTATGGTCATTACGGCTAGTGATACTTCTTATAGAGCTTTCTGTTTTATTCATTTTCAGCCGCTCAGCTAATCCTCGCCAACTGCTTCTCTTTGCTTGGTGCCCATTACTTATTTTCGAAAGTTTATTTCAGCTTCACCCCGACTTCCTTGCAGCCAGTTTTCTCTTCCTTGCCTACCATATGAGGCAGCGTGGCAGTCCACTTTTTACAGGTATTTTTTGCGGGCTCGCCTTAGGCATAAAAATAACAGTTCTCCCTGCACTCGCCTTTCTTCTCTGGCCATTACGTAAACAAGCATTACTTGCCTTTACCCTTACCTGCGTAGCCATGTACACTCCCTTTTTACTACAATCCTCAAGCACTGATCTGGATGGCCTCCGCGTTTTTGCAACCCACTGGGTATACAATGCCTCACTTTACACACTAGGTGCATCCCACTTCCCACCAAGTACCGTCAAACTCTGGATGCTGGGAATTTTCACCCTATCCTTTTTTGCTTTTTGGATTACTTGGCAAAATCGCGGTGCTCTTCAAGACGAAATAGCACTTTATATCGTGAAGGTTTATGGGGTGCTTTTCCTCGTTTCACCTGTCGTTAATTCTTGGTATATCCTCATCATTCTCCCTTTCATCTGTATCAGCCCAAAAGCCTGGTCATTAGGGGCTATAGTTATCATCGGGCTTTCTTACGTCAGAGGTCAAACACTCCCCAACAGCCTATTAGAAGATTTTCAACAACCCGGGTGGTCAATCATCGGTCAATATGCAGTAGTCGGTATACTTCTCATCTGTCCCTGGCTATACCAAAAAATATCGAAACATAACAAACTACACTAATGCTGAACACGCTTAGACAATAGAGTTTTTTTACTACGTTCTCAAAAATTATTTTTTCTTTTTCTTCTTCTTTTTATTAAACTCAGATTTGTATTCTTTTATACTAAAAAATTTAACATCAAGATAATACCTAAGGTCCCTTAAATCATTAGGGCTCATTTTCCCAACAAGTCTCTCTACATCAAATTTATCAGCCTCAGCCTTAGAAGCCTTAGCAAGTTTACCTTTGAGTTGAGTAAGATTACGCGTTTGGCTATTTCGAACTGAAAATGACACCTTGTATTCCTTTTCTATACGACCTTCAAAGACGGCCATTCCTTTTAAAAATTTTTGTTCATTCACTTCACGTGGCTTTCTTTTTATTCCGCTGCTTCCGCTCCCACCTCCACCACCGCCGAATCCACCAAACCCGCCGCCAGTTCCACCGCCTCCACCGCTACCAGAAGCTTGGACAGGCAACATAAAAGAACATAAAAGAATGATAGAAATAAATAATTTTTTCATAATCGTAGGATAGTTAAAAATAATGAAGCATTATGCTCACCATAAATAATAAGAGGCCTTACACTCTTATTTTATTTCATTCTTTTCTCTAAAAAAAAGATGCCGCTCAAGGTTGTGAGCTAGGTTGGTTTACTCCGCATTTTGAGAAGGGTCTACAATGATCGATTATTACATCGTATCCTCTACTCCAACTTTTAATCCCTATTTGAAAATATCTAGATTTTTTTGATCGCTTAAGAGGTATCTCAATCTTTTTGTTAAACCTGACATGGTAGTACTTCCCTCCTTGGGTAATTTGCAGTATAGGTACAGGGAAATGAGTAACGACCCACTACATGGAATCACTCTTGAGCGTATGCTTACAGAGTTAGTTGATAACTATGGGTGGGATGACCTCGCCTTCAGGATTAAGATCAATTGCTTTAGTTCTAACCCAAGCATTAAATCGAGTCT
>JALZVA010000220.1 GCA_023301335.1 Akkermansiaceae bacterium | reverse complement strand
GCAATAGGGACGCCAGCGGTGTTGAGTTGTGCTGGGGCGCTAGGCAAAGGATTGGCAATAGGGACTCCAGCAGTGTTGAGCTCCGTTGGGGCACTAGCTAGAGGAGGATTATTAATCGGAATACCGGCGGTGTTAAGGCGTGTGGCATTTGGTTGAGGAGAGGTAGGGGGCGCTGAAATGGGAATACCCGCTGTGTTTAAAGGAACAGGGCAAGGTTGAGGACGTGATGATGGAGCTCCAGTCATGGGAATGCCTGCCGTATTGAGGAGCTTAGATGCTTGGTTAGCACTTGTTTGAGATTCAATCAAAGCCTGAGTCACTGTAAGATCATTTGTTTTGGACGGCTGTGAGGCTAGAGGTGAATCATTTGATACTAGTTTGGCAGAGGGTATGCCCGGCGGGAGTGAGCTATCAGGAGTGGTCGGCACTTGCGTAGTAAGCGAAACTATACCAGTTGGAATGGGTGGGTTGTGTGTGCCTTGATTTTGTTTCTTTGGCTCAGGAATACTAGGCTTCTGTTGGAAGAGCCCACCAACTTTAGCTGCAGGAATCCACTCTGTTAAAGACTCTGTCCAGATTAAAGTTTTTTGTGTGATAACGCCTTTAACGACAAATTCAGACAGTTGGTCTGAGGTAACTGGCCCAAGTTGTTTCTTATTACTATCTAAATAAAACCACTGTTGATATTCACTCATCTTTTAACTCTCTTACATTCTCTTCGAAAGTTAGGCAGAGGGAAGTGATTTTGTCTATAGAAAAGAGATATTTTAGTATGAAAATAGACTGTGGGGGGGGACAAAGAATATCCAGTCAAGGTCTAGTGTGTTTTTGATGAATAGGGGAGAAGGTAAACTCTGGCTGCGCCCTAAATTTCACAACGGTCGCCTCTTTTAGTTACGTTTTTTCGGGATGATTTTACTTACATGTAATGCTAGCGAGGAACCGCTCTAGTGCATCAGGGAAAAGTTGAGTAAGTTGTTCAAGGCATTCCTCAGGTTTATTTTTATGTATATTTACACCATCTTTAGTGATTGATTCGAGAGTGAGTTTCTCAGGGAGGTTGCCTGTCCAGTAGTGTGGCCATGAGAAACTGGCTTCGTAAGCACCGTTTTTCCAGAGCATGGTCTCTCCATTGGTGCCTGCGTAGTTAGTGGTGATGATGCTGGTAAGTTCTGGATAGATGTTTAGGAGGCTCTGCCCTTTGAGGTGTTGAAGGGTTTTCTGTGAAGCGCCAAGGTGGTCAAAAATAGAGGGCATGATGTCGAGGTGACTAGCATGCAGCTGCTGCGGAGCATGGGTGTTGGCGGGCCATTTGATAAAAATAGGAACGGCAACTTGTTGCGGAAAGAGGTTACTACAGTGGAACCAATTCCCATGCTCCATAAACTCTTCCCCGTGGTCGCCAACCAAGACGATGATGGCATTATCGAAGCGGTTTTCGGCTTTTAGGGTAGTAATAAAATCTCGAACCTGTGCGTCAACCCATGCGCAGGCATTAAGATAGCGGTTTTTATAGAGTTGAATCTCTTCTTTTGAAGGATTAGTGGGAAGGCTAATATCTTTTAGATAATTTTTCCGAGGTGGGTCGAAATCATCTGCCCAGTAGTAATTGTAGTGTGGTGAATCGAGAGCAATGTAGTAAAAATTGCCTCCTTCGTTTTTTTCTAATGCTGAGCTTAGAGTGTCCTTAAAGGCGAGTTTTTCCCGCTCTGCGAGATTTGGTAAGGAGTAGTATCGGGAGCCTGGGAGGTGCTGCTCTGTGACGGATGCGAGCGCGCCTACTTCACCAAAATTAGTTTCACCAAAGTATTGGTAACCAAGGTCGCATACGGCTCGGACCTCGATATTGTACCCATTGGTTTTGAGCCATTTTATAGTGGGAGAGCCTTTACTTTTTGGGTGACCAAGTTGGTATTCTACAGTGTGCCCCCAGTGGACAGGAGGCTGGGAGTGGAAAATACCAAACCAAGAAAGGTGGGTGGCATTAGAGGCAGCCCAAGTATGCTCAAATTTTTGGCAATCTTCAGAGAATTCGATAAGAAAAGGAGTAATCTCCTCAGAGATCGTGTCCGCTCGCATGCTCTCTACCATGATGAAATAAATGTCAGGCTTGGTGGTAATAGACTCTTGCTGGATATTAAAATTCTCTGGGAGTTGAAATTCGATATCAAAGGTGGCGGCCCCGCGAGGTAGAGGGAGTGCGCGGATTTGGATTTGCACAGCAGTTGTTTCGGCTAGGCGGTGCTCGCTTTTCTTCCAAAGCGCACCGACAGCTTCTTCCCCGATCGAAAGAATGAGCGCGGCACTGCAGACAAGGCAAATTTGCTTGAGAGAAAAGGCCCATTTACGCTTGTGGGAAAGAGTCAAGGAGAGGAGGCCAAACAGGCTAGTGAGAAGGAAAAAGAAGAAAATGATAAGTCCCGCCTGCCACAGCGGCATATTGGCTAGGCCGTGGAAACTTTCTCCGGCTCCTTTGAGCTCTTGGCGCCAAGCAAAGCTCCCCATTTGTGTGAACCCATTGATGTAACCAAGAAGAGGACGACCAAGGTTAGAGGTGAAGGTGTCGGCTGCAATACAAACAAATAGCGAACTGAACATTCCCCAGATACTCCAGCGGAGCCCGCGCGGAGTAGCTCGGAGTAGCCATTCGAGTAGGAGGCAAAGAGCGGAGACGAAACTGAGATAAAAGAACACGCGCCCTAAAAACATACTGATCGCGTTTGGCCAAGGGAGTCCGATTTTTGAAATGGCAACCATGTTGTTAGGCAGGAGAGCGAGGAATAGTAGAAGGAAAAATACCCAGTTGAAATTTTTGGGCGCACGAAACCAAGTAAAGATCTCTTGTTTAGACCACTTCAGTTTTAAGTCAGGCTGCCGAAACACCCATGAAAGCAAAATTCCAGTAAAAAAAAGGCCAGCACCAAGGATGTAATAAGCAAGTGGAGAAAGAGGCGTTACTTCTACACCGAAGCAGAGAGGAAGGTTATATTGCCAGAGTAGAAGCAGACTGAGCATGGAGGTGGTAAGCCAGCGGTAGATTGGGTTTTGTAGGGTGAGATACTGCATCACTCTCCACCAATATCCACCGAGGAGTGCTCCAAATGAACAGAGAGTAACCGCGATCATAGCATTAAAGGCAAAGTAGCCATTTCCTTGGCGGAGGCGGAAATACATACTCCCAATATGATACTCCCAGTAATCAAGAAAGGGAAAGAGAAAGTAGAAGAGAAAGCCAAGCCAGGCAAGCATGTGACCAATCTTGAAAGTTTGGAGATGTCGCAAGAGGTTATGCATAAAAAAAATCTGTAGGGAAGGGTTGCTTGGAGGAAGGCTACGTTCGGTGGAGTGATTTTGTCAAGATTGATGAGCTTAATGAATTTACAATCCAACTGGATTTATAGCTTCCCAAGTGAATCTGAGCTTCATATACCAAAGTAATGGAGAATCCGTCACCTGCAGTGAGAGTGAAAAGCCCAACGTTTAAAATAGCGTTAGGAGTTTTTGCGTTGTGTGGGTTTGCTCAGTTGATGGCAGTAGGGGTTGCGCTTTCTCGTAAAACGCTAGACCGATCCACTCTCCAAGAGCCCAAAGTAGTGGTGCTCAGAGATATTAAAGAAATCGAAAAGGTGGTTATCCCGAACACTCCTGTAGTGACGAACGTAGAGGATATTTTGAAGCGTTTCACTCCAGAGGTAATGGAGGGCCACGAGGTTACAGAGATACAAGATGGGAAGGTCTATGGAGGAGAAGTTAAGATCTCCCCGATGTCTACACAAGCTCAAGAGTATGTGATAAAGCACCCGAAGGTGGCATCTTTGCTCTCGGATGCTTATCGCTATTACTTGCGGGGGGATATGGTGAGAGCCACTTTGCTATTAGAGGAGTCTGCAGGGGTAGACCCCGCAGAGCCAGCAGTGATCGATATGCAGGCTCGGGTTGCGGAAGATGTCGGCGCGTATGCAAAGGCAAAAAAACTGTACATTAAAAATTTTGCGTTAGGAGTTTCAGCAGGTCGTTTTTATAAAAGAGCCGCCTATAAGATAGAGCATGGAGTAGGGAGAAAACTAGGGGATGAGACGGTCCTCTATATCGGAGCTGTGCATATTGAGAGATCTGAGAGAGGTGGCCGGGCCACGGTTAATGTCCCAGTGAGATCCAGAGAGGGGGAGAGCATCATCGATCAACACGTCGAAGTCCGTGTGCACCTCTATGATCTTGTCAATGGAGATAAAGTGGAGCCTGCTGCAAAAAACGCATCGATCATCAGTAGCTGGCTAGACGAAAAAGTGGATTGGCTAGACACAGGCGTAGAGTCGGTGAGAGTAGATTATAGTATTCCCAATGTCGATGAAGTGAATCGCCACCTCTACGGAACAAGGCTCTATTACGGACAAGTCGTCGAAATCTATTATAAAGGTGTCCTCCAGGACATCGTAGCACACCCCAGCACCTTACATAAGGATCATGCCAAGGTCGTTCACAAATCGACAAAACAACTAGAGCCTCTTGACTTTCTTGATAATTTCAATTCGCAGAATCCTCTTTTACCAGCACTTCCACAAGATGATCAGTTTGAGTTGCCTAAATAAAAAGAATACATTATGGAGCTGAAGTCGCTCATTAAGTAATGGAAAATAAATCACGTTTAAGCCCCGGTATACAGGTGGGCGATTATCTCTTAAAAGAGTTAGTCGCAGAGGGAACTGCGACGCGTACTTGGCTGGCTGAGCAGGTCTCGGTGAAGCGTGAAGTCCTAGTAGACAGCTTGCGAAGTGCTATTTTAAAGGACGAATTCATTCGTGAATCTTTTTTAGAAGATGTAAGGGCAAAAGCGCAAGTTGACCACTCCTTGATCGGTTCAGTGTTTGAGGCTGTGTATTTTGAAGATATCTGCTTCTATACGAGAGAGAGTCTTACTGGAGAGACCTTGGGT
Source organism: Akkermansiaceae bacterium (assembly GCA_023301335.1). Lineage (GTDB taxonomy): Bacteria > Verrucomicrobiota > Verrucomicrobiia > Verrucomicrobiales > Akkermansiaceae > Rubritalea. Next base: position 5,578 of record JALZVA010000220.1, on the reverse strand, counting down.
GAACTACTAGAAAGGAGGAAGCTGCTCCCGCCTTCTGATGTTGTACACATCCTCAAGCAAGTTGCAGAGGCTAATCTTTACTTAGAGAAAAATGCGATTGGAAGTATCCCCATAGAGCTAAATCAAATTTTTATTGGAGAGAATAAGCTTACGCGACTAGTGAATATGGCGATCGCGGAAGCCAGAGATCCCGAAATTTCTAAGAAGGATAAAAAAGTCATAGGAGAAGTGTTTCATAAGCTATTAGATCGAGAACATCCAGGTGCGACGAGAGTCAGCTCCCTTTGTGATTTCATGGTTGATGAACAACGAGAAATCCCTATCACCTGGGAACAAATTAAGGAGCTTTCTGAGCAGGTGGAAAAGCAACTTCGAGGAGAACCTAGCGTAGCCTTGCAAGATAGCCCTGAGAAAGGCTCGATCCTGCGGAATACACTTATAGGATTAGGTATAGTAGCGGCCATTCTTGTAGGCTTGTTCTTTGTAAAGAGTGGTATGCCAGACTCCATTTCTTTGGAGCCAAGAGACCTCGATCAAATGGTTTTTGTGAGCACTGAAGTCGTAACTATTGAGGGAGAAGAGAAAAGTGTGATCCCTTTTTCGATGGATGCTCATGAAGTGACGATCGGAGAGTATGCAGAGTTTTTAGAAGCTGTGGAATTAGAAGGCTTAAGCCATTTTTCAGTAGAGCAAATGCCAAAAGGGATAACTTCATTTTACCCTGGAGGTAAGGAACAGTGGGAGGCAATGTATGAAGCTGCCAAAGAAGGTAGACGTTGGGATAAAACCGGGCGTGTGATGGGTGTGAATCAGCCCGTTGTGTTTGTGGAGTGGTGGGGCGCGAAAGCCTATGCTAACTGGAAGACCGAAGAAGCCGGTGACGGGGTTTACAATCTCCCTACAGAGGAACAGTGGCTAGCGGCATTAGCAGAAGGAGATTCTGAGAGTCTTAAAGCTACAGAATGGGGAGATGTAGATGCCAATGACCTAGATTTAACGAAAGCTGGGATCTACGGATTAGCGGGAGGAGTGAGTGAGTGGACATCTAGTTTTCAGCTGCATTTTGATGATAAGACAAAACTTCCAATCGTATTGGGAGCTTCAAGTATAAACCAAGATCAGGGAGCTCTAGATAGAGAAACCGTTAAAAATCGCCGTGTGAGTCGCTCAGATTTGGGCTTCCGGCTTATTAGAGAAAGAATATGAAAAAAGTAATAGGAATGATAATCTGCTTGTTTGCAGTGATGCACGTAGCGATGGCAAATGTTAATTTGTTGGATGTGAGCCTGAAGTTAAATAAGCGCACCTACCTTTCGCATGAAAATATACAGGCTCAAGTGGTAGTGAAGAATAACTCTGCACAAACGATAACACTGAAGTATAAAGATGGAGTAGAGTGGTTGGAATTCAATATCACACGCAATGGATCTAGACAGGTCGCCAAGGCTAAGAAAATGAGTTTTGCAGGCGTTGCTATCCCTGCCGGACAGACGGTGGCGAGAACTGTTACGCTAACTCAAATGTACCCCCTTGTCGCACAAGGGAACTACAATATCCGCGCGCGTGTTAATCCAAATATTAATGGGTGGAAAAGTTTAAATTCACCTGTAGTCCACTTTGATGTGATCGATGGAGCGGACTCTTTCAGAAGGCAGCAAGGGATTCCAGGAACCGCTGGAGAGGTTGTTGAGTTTCGTGTCAAGACGCTCAATAAGGTATCAGGGAATGAAATGTATTTTCAGTCTTATGATGTAAAAAAGAAGGCCGTCCTCTCAACCTTCTCAATGGGAGGCTTCACCATGGTTAATAGACCAAGTTTTCTTCTCGATCAATCTGGGCATTTGAATGTGCTGTTTCAAATGGATGCCAAGCTCTTTCGCTACCTTAAAATTTCTCATAAAGGGAAAATTGTAGATCAAAAAATCCATAAAATAGCATCATCAGGAATCCCTAAGATGGTCGAAAATCCAAGGACAAAGACCGTGCAGGTGTGGAACTCAATCGAGTATAACGTGCAGGCGGAAAGAAAAAAGGCTGCGGCCATTCATAATATTTCCCAGAGACCACCCTTTTCTTATTAAAATAAAGGCAATTTAACATTCTTCAGAGAAATTAAAAAAAAGAGGTGCGTGGCGAACCAAATTACTCTTCACGCAGGGAAATTTAGGAAATACGAAATTCTGCGGTAAATCCTTACTTTTCACTTGCTAAATCTAGAGCTTCGGGGTAAAGCCCCCGTCCACAGCGGAATAAACCGCTGAAATGCAGTCTTTTTAAAGGCTGCACCTGGAAACCAGACAGGCGCTTAAGCGATAACTAAATCTTGGCTTAAACCAAGTGAACTAGCTGACCCGCATATGAGTACAACATTACAAAAATACTATAAAGAGAAAGTGTTCCCAGCTCTCAAAGAAGAGCTCGGGTGCAAGAATCCTCATGAGGTTCCGGCCCTTGAGAAAATTGTCGTAACGACCCACTGTGGAAGTGCTACTGACCGTAAGCAAGCAGTCGAGGACTGTGTTGCTGAGATCTCTAAGATCACAGGACAGAAGCCTAGCGTATCATACGCTAAGAAATCTGTAGCGAATTTCAAAGTGCGTGAGGGGGAAGCCGTTGGCGCCCGTGTCACACTTAGAGGAACTCGCATGTGGGAATTTCTAGACCGTTTTATTAACGTGACTGCTCCAAATATTCGTGACTTCCGTGGGATTTCACCAAAGAGCTTTGATGGACGTGGAAACTACGCACTCGGTGTTGCAGATCAGTCCATCTTCCCAGAAGTGGAACTTGATCAAATTAAGCGTCAGATCGGATTTGACCTTATTTTTGTCACCTCTGCTGATACTGATGATGCAGGACGTCTTCTTCTCCGTAAGCTAGGTATGCCTTATCGTGATAATCAAAAAGCAGAAGACTCTGCAGCATAAATTTAAAAATAGAAAACTAAGAAAATGGCAGTTTTAAGTGATCCAATTTCAGATTTCCTTACACGCTTGAAGAATGCTTCACGTGCTGGAAATGCTACCTTCACAGCTCCTTTCTCGAAACAAAAAGTCGAGATTGCTCGTATCCTTTCAGAAGAAGGCTACATCTGGAACTATGAAGTAAAGTCAGATGGGAAGTACCCTGAGATTCTTGTAAAAGTGAAGTACTCCGATAAAGGTGCTCCAGCTCTTACAGACCTCAAGCGTCTTTCTAAGCCTGGTCTTCGCAGATATGTCGGTGCAGGAGAAATCCCGCGTGTGCTTAACGGTCTCGGTATAACCATCGTCTCTACCTCAAAAGGTGTAATGACGGGTGCTAAGGCTTCACGTCAGAACGTAGGCGGTGAACTCATCGCTAAAGTTTGGTAATTACTAACCCAGGAGAATATATATTATGTCCCGTATAGGTAAAAAGCCAATCGCGCTCACCGATAAAGTTAAAGTTTCAGAAAGCAATGGTCTCGTGACTGTTGAAGGACCTAAAGGAAACCTCAAGTTTAATCTCCCTACAGACATCACCATCTCTGTAGAAGAATCTGAGCTTGTTGTGAACCGTCCTTCAGACCACAGACGCCATAAGGCACTTCACGGAACTGCACGTTCAATCCTCAGCAACATGGTTGTTGGAGTGAGCGAAGGCTACGTAAAAGAGCTTGAAATTCAAGGAGTAGGTTTCCGTGCAAAGGTTGCTGGTAAAAGCATCGATCTTTCACTCGGTAAATCTCACCCTATTCTACACCCAATCCCAGAAGGTCTTACAGTCACAGTGACTGAAAACACGAAGATCAAGGTCGAAGGTATAGATAAGCAAGAAGTCGGTCAGTTCGCAGCTGAGGTGCGTGGATACTATCCACCAGAACCTTATAAAGGCAAAGGTGTTCGCTATGTTGGCGAATATGTACGCCGTAAAGCTGGTAAGTCTGTTAAGTAAGCGCCAAGTAAACCATAAAATTAACACATTAAAAAAATGGCTAAAGTTAATCGTAAGGATGTTCGTCGCAAGATTCACAGACGTATCCGTAAGAAAGTATCAGGAACTGCAGCACGTCCGCGTCTCGCAGTTAATTACACAAACCAGCACATCTACACTCAGGTGATTGATGACGAATCAGGAAACACACTCGTTTCTGCTTCATCACTCGATAAGTCTGTAGAGTCTTCTGCTTCAAATAAGGTAACTGCCGCTAAGGTAGGTGAACTTATCGCAGCACGTGCCAAGGATAAAGGTATCGCATCTGTCGTATTTGACAGAGGTGGCCACCTTTATCATGGGAAGATTGCATCACTCGCGGATGCAGCTAGAGAAGCAGGTCTTAAATTCTAATCCACGTCCAAAAAATGTCTGAAAATACAGAAAAAAAAGAAGCTCCAGCAGCAGCACCAGCAAAAGTAGATGCTCCAGCAGCAGCTACTCCAGCAGCAGCAACTCCTGCAGCACCAGCAGCAGGAGCTAAGAGAGATGAACGCGGCGGCCGTGGAGGTGGTCGTGGTGGCAGAGGACGTGGAGATCGTCCACAACGTCAAGCGCCACCGAAGCCAACAGCTCCGGATGGAAAAGAACTCGTTGAAAAAGTCGTCTTCATTAACCGCTGTTCTAAGGTGGTAAAAGGTGGACGTCGTTTCAGCTTCTCCGCTCTACTCGTTACAGGTGACCAAGAAGGTCGTGTTGGCGTTGGATTCGGAAAAGCTAAGGAAGTTGCAGCGTGTATCGCTAAAGCTGGAGTAGACGCTCGTCGTCAGCTCAAGGTCATCAACCTCAATGGACCAACTATCCCACATGAATCTCAAGCCGAACACGGTGGAGGAGTCGTTCTACTTAAGCCAGCGGTTCCTGGAACAGGAATTATCGCAGGTGGAGGTGTGCGTGCTGTATGTGAAGTAGTTGGAGTGAAAGACATCCTTGCTAAGTCACTAGGCTCTAATAACCACATGAACGTTGTTAAAGCTACTGTCAAAGCTCTCGAAGCTCTCCGCACACGTGATCAAATTCACGCACTTCGTGGAAAAAAAGCAGAAAAGGCTATCTAATCAATATGAGGCGGTTAGCCGCCTCGCAACACTAGAAATTTAGAAAATGAATCTTCATAATCTTAAACCAAACAAGGGCTCAAAGCATCGCATTAAGCGTCTTGGTAAAGGGGAAAGCTCCGGACTAGGTAAAACATCTGGTAAGGGACACAAGGGGCAAAAAGCTCGTTCAGGATCAGGCGTTCGCGTCGGTTTTGAGGGTGGTCAGATGCCACTTCACAGACGTCTTCCAAAGAGGGGCTTTAATAATAAGCGCTTCGCCGACAAGGTTGTCATCGTGACACTTTACCAACTTGAGAAGAAGTTCGAAGACGGTGCTACCGTAAACGAACAATCACTTCGCGAGTCAGGACTCATCAAAGGTGAGTTTGACCAGATCAAAGTTCTTGGTAACGGTGAGATCTCTAAGAAACTCACTGTAGACGTAGACGCACTCAGTGCTTCTGCAAAAGAAAAGATCGAAAAGGCAGGCGGATCTATCGCCTAACCCCCAGTAAATCACATCAGCGGATGTGAAAGAAATTTAACATCCGCTTTATTCAACTCAACTTCACGAGGGAGTGCTG
>JALZVA010000219.1 GCA_023301335.1 Akkermansiaceae bacterium | reverse complement strand
TCCCGCATTAGCGAGCTGCATGTAGCTTTCAAAGGTTCCTTCCTCTTGAAGCTTTGCCACCATGGCTCCTCCATAAAGGATGGTGAGTCCGTCATTCTTGATCTTTACATTAGGGATTGGAGCAACGGAAATAGATACCTGTGCTTTGTTTTTGTTTTCCTTGCCCTTTTCTTGAGCGTGTAAATGAGGAGTTAGGCAGAGACCTGCGACTAAAGAATAGGTAAGTAAAGTAGGCTTCATTGACAGAATGCTCCAAAGATATGAGAGATGTGTCGATTTTTTTTTATTTTACGACACATTTTTTTCACAGAAGGAGTATTACGATAGAAGAGATGGAAAAGAGAGAAGATAGCGTTGAGCAAGAGTCAGATGATTTCTTAGCGATGATTACTCAGTATCAAGCTGCGATCCGGGGGTATATTCGTGGATCCATAGGGAGCTATCATGACTCTGATGACGTGATGCAAAAAACCAATATAGTCTTATGTAAAAAAGAAGATCAATGGAATCGTGATGTTCCATTTCTTCAATGGGCATTCTCCGTGGCTAAATATGAAGTGCTGGCCTTCTATAGAGATAAGGCTAGGGAGAAGGTTGTATTCAATGATGAAGTGTTAGAACTAGTGATGCAAGACAGTGCCGAGCTGGCACCTGAACTATCTGATCGTAACTTAGCATTACGCCAATGTCTTGGTCAGCTCTCTGATGAGCATAAATTACTCTTATCCTCTAAGTATAGTGCCAGGCTATCCATTGACGCTATTGCGTCAAAAATGAATCGCTCCTCGAACGGGGTGAGAAGTCTACTCAAGCGTGTGCGGGCTCAGCTCAGAGAGTGTGTCACTCACAAAACCGCGATCCAATAAGATGAACCAAGATATTTTTCAACAAATGATCGACTGTTATGAAACAGGCGATGCCAAGAGTAATGAAAAGCTCAATGAGCTACTGAGAAAGCATGCTGTGGAACGTAGAGTCTTTGTCCAAGAAATCATGGATGAAGACCTTATCGCTGATGAGTTGAGAGCGGAGCAAGTGAAGGCGATTTATAGCGGTGATGTGAGTCAGCAAGATATTAAACATCAAGACTCTAAAAAAATAAAATGGTGCTATCCTGCTCTAGCGACTGTGGCTGCTGGTGTGGCTGTAGTAGCTGTTGGGATGCATTTTTTGCCAAAGGAGAATCTTGATCTGACCGGAAATACAGCCAGTCCACAGCAGCTTGATGTGGAGCATACTGCCATTGCTAAAATTATAACTGCCAGCACAGACGCCCAATGGGAGGAGCTCATGCAAGTGGGGGAGGAGCTTGGTTCTGCTCAATATAGGCTAGTAAAGGGAGCGGCTCATATTGAATTCTCTAATGGCGTAGGTCTTAGTCTAAGTGCTCCTGCTGAATTTAAGATCAAAGACGCATTTAATATCGTGCTCAATGAAGGGAAGGTCAGGGCTCATGTACCTACTTCTGGATATGGCTTTCGGATTGATACTCCTAATATTGATATTCGTGATTTAGGAACCGAGTTTGGGCTAAGTGTGACCCAAGGAGGGGAAACAAAAGTGAATGTGTTTAATGGAGAAATTGAACTCTATACAGCTACAAACGCTCAGCCCATACAAGCTACCGAAGGCTATGCTGCAACATGGAAGAAGGGAGAGTCTGAAATAGCCTTATTGTCACCTGAGGCTGAATACCCGACCTTTAGAAGTATTGCGCTGCAGCGTTGGAAGGAATATCGAGAGAAACAGCTCGCGGACCCTAGCCTGTTGTTATATTTAGATTTTAAAAATGGAGGTGAAATAATTTCTTCCCATGTAAATGAAAGCCTATCTGCTGAAACTACTAATGTTGTCAAAGTAAGAGGGAGGTGGGAGCAGGATTCAGCTTATGTGATAGAATCGTTAGAACAAAAAATCACACTCCCTGAACTAAACTTGGAAGGTGACTTTAGCATTCAAGCATGGATTTACACGGATGTATTTGAAACGAGTATCCGTGTGATTATGAATACGGAGGAGGAAGGGCTAGGCCGGCTACACTGGCAAATATCTAGGGATGGAAAGGTGTCTCCGGGATTTAAAGTAAAGAAAGATTCAAAAATTGGTAAGCTAGAGTTAGGGACGTGGCATCAGGTCACGCTGACTTATGATGCTGGATCTCAGTTGATGAAATCTTATGTCAATGGAGAGTTTCAAGGTGAATCTAAGCGTAAAGTGAAGTCACTAAATTTGACTAGGGCATCTGTAGGCGCTTGGCAGAATGAAAGGCATACCGCCCGAGTAATTTTTGGAAAAATAGATGAGTTTTCAGTTGTATCTCGAGAACTTTCAAAAGCTGAGATTAAGGAATCGTATGAGGTGGGATCTCCTTATTAAGTGTTATTAATAATGTAATAGACCTATGCGTCGCTTAGGAGATGAGGAATTTATTTTCTATACTGTTAGCCATTCTAATGAATTGTTTAGAAATTGAAAAATCTAGTTAATCTGGTGGTTCGGACGTTATATAGGATGATTTTCCTTTATGTGTGAAGGAAGTTCTTCTAGAAGAGGGCATGAGACTATCTTGTTACTTTTCCGCGTTAACCTTGTTGATTTTGCCTTTAGCGCATGCTGAAAAACCAAATATTGTGTATATCATTGCAGATGATTTGGGTTATGGAGATTTGTCGTGCTATGGACAGAAGGGGTTTAAGACACCGCATCTGGATCAGCTTGCAAAGGATGGGATACGTTTTACCTCACATTATTCCGGAAGCACGGTATGCGCTCCGTCGCGGAGCTGTCTGATGACGGGGCAGGACTCGGGGAATACTTATATTAGAGGAAATGGCGAGTATCAGCTGAGACCAGAGGATGTAACCATTGCGGAATTATTAAAAAAAGGAGGGTATAAAACAGGGATGGTGGGGAAATCATGTGTGACGGGGAATACCTTTGATGCCCAAGCTCCACATGAGAGTGGCTTTGATTATTTTTGGGGGACGCTTAGCCATAAAACAGCACATTATCATTATCCGAAGAAAGTCTACTCTCAAGGGAAAGAGGTGCTTATAGAGGGGAATGACGGTAAGTATGGGAGCGTTTATATTCAGGACGAATACACGAAAAGATCACTGGAGTTTATTGAGAAATCTAAAGACGAACCCTTTTTTCTGCTACTTTCTTACAGTGTGCCGCATGCGAGTTTACAAGCTCCAAAAGAGGCGGTAGAGCCATTCATCGGAAAATTTACCCCAGAAAAAAAATATAAAGGTGTGCACTACGTGGCGTGTGAGCATGTGAAGGCCACTCACGCAGCGATGGTGACTCGGATGGATAAGCAGGTAGGTGAGGTAGTTGCTAAGCTTAAAGAGCTAGGAATAGAGGAAGACACGCTAATTTGTTTTACTAGTGATAATGGATCACACGTTGAAGGAGGGTATCATTATAAATTATTCAACTCTAACGGAGAGCTTAGAGGAGGGAAACGAGACCTTTATGAAGGTGGGATTCGTGTGCCATTTATTGTGAAGTGGCCTAAGGTCATCACTGCTGGACGGGAAACCGATCATGCCTCTGCCTTTTGGGATGTAATGCCAACAGTTTGTGATTTGTTAGGGGAGAGCACTCCTGAACGAACTCAGGGGGTGTCTTTTTTACCTCTACTAAAGGGTGAAGAGCAAGCTAAGCATGAGTATCTATATTGGGAGTTTCAAGATAAAGGTGGCAAGGTCGCGTTACGTAAAGGAGATTGGAAAATTGTTAGGGTGAATGTTAATTCACGGGAAAGACAAACGAAGCAGAAGACCAAAGGTAGAAGGCCTCAAGAAATTTCCAAATACGAACTCTATAATCTCGCTGAGGATATTAGAGAGAAACATGACCTTGCTCAAAAATATCCTGAGAAAGTCGCGGAATTATTTAAATTACTAAGTTCTGCGAGAACTGAAAGTCCAAAGGAAGAGTGGAATTTCAAAGGGAAGTTATAAGTGTTAGGTTAGAAGAGGTTAAAAGCTCTTTGGTCTTTTGATAGAGCCATTTGGGAAGATGCGCTCTTTTATATCAGGTATTTCTTGTTTGATGGTCTTTTCTCCAGTGTTAAAATCTTTGGTGATAGTGGCCTCGTCGTAGAGTTTTCCTGTGGTGGTATAGGCCTTGTAATTGAGTTTGTTCTCGTCTGCGCTGATGACTTGGAAAAATTGTGTTTGCTCGCCACTGCGGATAGTTTCTAAGCCTTGCTTGCTAAATTCTTTCATGTGCTCAGGGTTGACCTGATATTGCTTAGGTCCACTAACGGAGGTGACATACATGGTCTGAAAGCTATCTTTGACATGACCTGATTCACTTCGTATAGGTAACTGACCTCGTGTGTAAGCATGGTCATGTCCTTGTAGAACCATATCCACATTGTATTTTTCAAAGAGAGGTTGCCACTCTGTAGCTATTTTTTTGCTATTTGCGGAAACACCGCGATGAGGAGAAAAGAGAGAGTGGTGGAAGGAGACGACTTTCCAGCGATAGCCTGGTTTTTTGAGCTGTGCTTCTAAATAAGGTTTCTGTTCAGCCATAAGCCTGTTAGAATTGAGAACGATGAGCTGCATACCTTCATAATCAATACTGTAAACGGTTTCGTGTAGTTCCTTTGGGAGCTCTTTGACGACTGGAAGAGTGAACTGTGGGCGCCATTGAATAGAGAGCTTATTTTTAATTGCTGGAGTTCTTCCAATATATTCATGATTTCCAGCAACGGGGACACCTGTCCACTGGGAGTGGATAAATCCACCTGCTTTATACCACTCAGCCCATTCATTGTCTGCATGGGAGATATTGATCATGTCTCCAGCATGGAGAGCAAATTTGGCATCTGGGGCTGTCTGGTAGGCCATGCGGATAGTGCGTGACCAGTGACTTAGAACCCCGTTTTGGGCATCACCAAAGTAAACAAATTTGAAAGGCTTAGCTTCGCGTGAGGCGGTTTGGAATTGGATCCACTCAGATTTATGATTGGATTCATCACCCACGCGGTAAGCGTAGAGAGTATCAGGTTCGAGGTCTTTAAAAGTCACGGAATGGTAAGTAACCTGCCCCTGTTTATTAGCCGTATCAATATTCAGGTTAAGAGCCTCTGATTGTGCTGTATAGCGTGTGGCTTCCTTGGCAAATCCTGCGTGTTCTGTAGCCTTTGCTATTTCTGCATACGCAGGGGTGTTTTGCTTCGCTGCAGTCCTCCATGTGACTGCTCGTCGAGAGGTAGGATCACCATTAAAGGTGAGGAAAATGCGGTCGGGATCGGTACTGGCAATTTCCCAATGGCGTAAATTTTTATGATCAGATTGAGGGTGCGCTTGGACTGCCGGGAGGCAGAATACTGTTACGAGTATAGATGTACATATTTTGATCATATTAGATATTTGGGCGAAATAATGGAGTTTGCAAATCTAATATTTATGTTACGGCGAGTCCTTGTATACTGGTGAAGTGTCTCTAATGTTTTTATATTAGGGCTATAGGGATTAAGGTTGACAATGAGCTAGTGCTTTTTGACATTAATTGCATGAATTTTAAATCGCCAGCCTTTGGTTTACTTCTACTCGTTCAATGTGGATCAGGATTTGCTGAGTCTCAACCTAATGTTGTTATTATTTATGGAGATGATGTAGGGTATGGGGATGTGGGAGCTAACGGTTCTGAGAAAATACCGACTCCAAATATTGACAAGCTTGCCGCATCAGGACGGAGGTTTGTCGATGGGCATTGTTCGGCATCTACGTGCACTCCATCACGCTACTCTATGCTCACTGGAGTTCATGCTTTTAGGAGTAAGATTAGAGTGCTTCCGCCTGATGGCAAATTAGTCATCCCTACTGATATACTCACTCTTCCTAAGTTATTTAAGAAAGCTGGCTACGATACCGCTGTCATTGGTAAATGGCACCTGGGATTAGGTGAAAAAGGGGTGAAACTTGACTGGAACGCAGAGGTTAAGCCTGGGCCGTTGGAAATTGGCTTTGATTATAGCTACTTACTTCCTGTAACCAATGATCGCGTTCCCTGTGTGTATCTCGATGGATACAAGGTCGAGAATCTTGATCCGAATGACCCTATTTATATCGGTTCTAATATCCCGAAGAAACATTCTAGTACGACCTACCCAAATGGAAATAAAGGAGCTAATGTGGAAGTGAAGTACCAAGCAGATAAACAGCATAATAATACGATTATTAACAAGATTGCTAGAATCGGGACGATGGTGGGAGGGAAATCAGCCCTTTGGACAGATGAGACCATGGCGGATGTGTTTGTGGAGAAAACAAAAAAATACATAGCCAACCGACCTAAAGATAAACCTTTTTTCTTATACTTTGCCTCTCAGGATATTCACGTCCCAAGAGCCCCACACGAGCGCTTCGAGGGAAAGACTGATCTTGGTTTTAGAGGAGATGCAATGGTACAGTTCGACTGGAGCACGGGCGAGATCATAAAAGCTCTCGAAGAGGCTGGGCTCCGCGAAAATACGATCATCATTTTTTCTAGTGATAATGGCCCTGTTTATGATGACGGATATGAAGACGGGTGTGAAGTAAGAAAAGCCACGAAAGAATCTGACCACGGCCATGATGGTTCAGGAGTTTACAAAGGTGGGAAGTATAGTATTTTTGAGGGTGGGACACGCGTTCCCTTCATCGTTTCTTGGCCAGGAAAGATAAAACCTGCTACTTCTGACGCTCTGGTTAATCAGATTGATTTTATGGCCAGCTTTGCGGAGATGTTGGAGCTAGAGTTAGCAGACGATGAAGCAAAGGATTCCCGTAATAGTTGGGCAAGTCTTTTTGGGAATGAGGAAGTTGAGCTCAAAGACACGTTAGTAGAATCGCCTAAGCTTATCGCATTACGTGATGGACAATGGAAACTCATTGCGGAGAAATTTCCAAAGCTCTTTAACCTTTTAGAAGATCCACAAGAAAGTAAAGACTTGGCTAAAAAGAACCCGGAAAGGGTGAAGAAAATGATGGAAACGCTAAAGAAATTCAAGAATCCTGCTGGGATGAGGAACGTTTC
>JALZVA010000218.1 GCA_023301335.1 Akkermansiaceae bacterium | reverse complement strand
CTTGGTGAGATCAAAGAGATGCATGGTGAAAGCTATGATGTCGGAACTTATATCGGAATGATTAAGCACAACGTCAACACTGTCGTGGACGCGCTTAAATAGGAATACTTTGAGAGACGATGTCGACCGCACTAGAAACTCATGACCTAACGGTTACTTACGATAAGAAGCCTGTTCTTTACGGAATTGACCTTGAAATCCCGCAGGGTCAACTCGTCGGCATCATCGGCCCTAACGGCGCTGGGAAATCTACTTTTATCAAATCCGTCATGGGGGTGCTCCCTGTAACTGGTGGCTGGGTGAAAGTCTTTGGCGAACCTCTCGCTAAAAATATCACCCGTGTGGGCTATGTGCCTCAGCGTGGCTCGGTCGATTGGGATTTCCCTGTCACCGTTATGGATGTGGCACTACAAGGCACCTACGGCAAGCTGGGCATGTTCCGTAGAGTCGGTAAAAAAGAACGTAAGATTGCTTCCGAAGCGTTAGATAAAGTCGGCATGCTCGACTATGCCAAGCGCCAAATTGGCAACCTCAGTGGAGGCCAGCAACAGCGCGTATTCCTGGCACGCGCCATCGCCCAAGATTGTGACCTCTATTTCATGGATGAACCCTTTGTGGGAGTGGATGCCGCCACGGAGTCCGCCATCATCACCCTCCTGCAAGAGATGCGCGCCAAGGGGAAAACCGTCGTCGTGGTGCATCATGACCTCCAAACAGCGCCAGAATACTTTGATATGCTGATGCTATTAAACATGCGTCTGGTCGCCTTTGGCCCTACCTCAGAAGTCTTCACCAAAGAGATTTTACAAAAAACCTATGGAGGAAAACTCACGATCCTCAGTGAAATCGCCACCGAAGCCGCGAAAAACGATCTCACTAAGACGCACAGCAAGACTCCATGATGTTCGACCTCATCGCTCTCACTCTGATTCAAAAAGCCCTACTCGCTGCCACTTTATTAGGCGTGATGTGTGGGGTGCTTGGCACCTTTGTCGTGGTGAGGAGAATCTCTCTCGTAGGCGATGCCGTCTCTCACTCTATCCTTCCTGGTATTGTGCTTGGTTTTGTGGTGAGTAGTGCACTGGGGATGAACCGCAACCCCTGGGTGATTTTCACCTTTGCCACCCTCGTTGGTCTACTCTCGATGCTTACCGTTAGGCAGATACTAGCCACCACACGTTTAAAAAATGATGCGGCGTTAGGAATTGTCCTCTCTGGATTTTTTGGCATTGGTTTATTTCTTAAACGCAGCCTGCGCCCTTATATGGAGTCCGCTGGTGGACTAAATGATTTCTTATTTGGGAACCTTGCCACTATTGCTGAAGCTGATCTCAAGGCTATCTTCATCGTTGCCATCCTTATCGTTATCACTGTTTCCCTCCTCCTGCGGCCTTTTATCCTCATTAGCTTTGATGTGTTATTTGCCAAAACCTTAGGCTATCCGGTCAAGTTACTGAACCTCGTGTTTTACTCTCTTCTCACCGTGACTATTGTGGTCTCTGTGCAAGCCGTCGGTGTCGTGCTGGTCTCAGCCATGCTCATCATCCCAGCCTCTTCCGCCTTCTTACTCACCGATCGGAAATATCACATGATGTGGATCGCTATGGGGTTTGGTGCCTTTTCTGGTCTTGGTGGGTGTTTGATTGCCAACTCATTTGATGACGTGAATGTCCCCAACGGAGCTACCATGACACTCACCGCTGCAGGGATTTTTCTCATCAGTTATTTCTACGCACCCAATCATGGCATCCTTGCCAAGTGGAGTAAGCAGAGAAAACTCGAACGTGTGGTGAGAAATGAAAACGCGCTCAAGCAACTGTATAAATCCCTAGGTGATGATGCAGCCCTGGAAAAAAGCGTCACTCTTTCAGAGTTTGCCTCGATGAATCGATTTTCAGAAAAAGAAGCTCTCAGCCGTCTGCAAAGCTTAGTGAAACATGAGTATCTAACGGTTTCAGGAAAACTCTACAAACTCACCTCATCAGGCCTCACACGAGCGATGCAGCTTGTCCGTAATCACCGCCTCTGGGAACTCTACCTAACGAATCAAGCGGACTATCCATCCGACCACGTGCATGACGATGCCGAGCTCATCGAGCACGTGTTAGACGAGGCCACCGTGAAGCAAATCGAAGCAGAGCTGGGCTTCCCATCCGAAGACCCGCATGGCCAGCCTATCCCTAAACCTCAACCAAGCCGTGAACACGCCTGATTAAATGAGCTTTATTGAGTATGTTCTAACACGACCTTTTGCTGGGAGCGATAATGGCCTATGGTATTTACTCATGGCCTTTTCGGTCGCCCTCCCCTGTTCTTTACTCGGCTGCTTTCTTCTCCTTCGTCGCATGGCGTTGATTGGTGATGCCATCAGTCACAGTGTTCTCCCTGGGATCGTCTTTGCCTTCCTGTTAGTCAAAGACCTTTCCTCTCCTTGGTTACTGATTGGCGCCGCTCTATCAGGTTTATTCGTCACCGTCTTAATCGAGCTTATCCACACCAAGACCAGAGTGAAGCAAGATGCGGCGATTGGGATTAGCTTCACCACTTTATTTGCACTCGGTGTTTTAATGGTATCTGTCTTTGTAGGAAAACAAACAGACCTTGATATCGACTGCGTCATTAGCGGTGAGATGACCCATATTATTTACTACGACAGCGTCTCGCTCTTCGGCAAAGAGGTGCCTGAGCCCCTACTGATTTCCTACGGGGTCACGGCCCTCACCTTGATCTTTCTTCTCATTTTCTTTCGCGTGCTCACTCTTAGCTCCTTTGATGCTGGCTTAATGGCATCCTTTGGGGTGAATCCTAAAGTGGTGCACTACCTTCTCATGGCGGTGCTTTCTCTCGTCGTGGTCACTTCCTTCCAAGCAGTTGGTGCGATCTTAGTCATCGCCCTCCTCATTATCCCCGCTGCTAGTGCTTACCTCTGCACGCATCGTTTGAAGGTGATGCTGTTGCTTGCTGCGGCTCATGCGGCACTCTCCTCGATCGCAGCGATGTATATTTATGTCAGTTTTAACTGCTCTATTTCTTCTGCGATGGTCGTTGCTGGACTTGGGCTTTTTTGCCTCGCCTGGCTGTTTGGCCCAGTTGATGGACTCATCTGGAAATGGAAAAGGCGCTACCTTCTCGCTGAGACCTATGACCTCGCCGACAGAGACGGGTAAATCAGAACTCATTAAGCCCTCCCAAGAGAACTCTCTGCACCACTTCAAAAATTCGTCTTTTTTAAAGTTTTCAAATAAACGTTTCCCACCTACGTTTCAGCTATGACGAACGAGGAATTAGCAGCAAAAATTGAATCTCAAGATCCTTGGGTGCAGACGCTAAGTGCAGAAATGGGCAAGGTTCTTGTTGGACAGTCACATTTGGTAGAGCGACTCATCATTGGACTTTTATGTAAAGGACACATCCTATTAGAAGGTGTGCCGGGCTTAGCCAAGACACTTTCTATTCAGTCGCTTGCGGGCTGCCTGAGTGCTTCCTTCTCCCGTGTGCAGTTCACTCCCGATCTTCTTCCTGCCGATATTGTCGGAACCATGATCTATCAACCTCAGGATGGAACCTTTTCTACCAAGCTTGGGCCTATTTTTAAGAACCTCATTCTTGCTGATGAAATCAACCGAGCCCCAGCTAAGGTGCAATCTGCTCTACTAGAAGCGATGCAGGAACGCCAAGTCACGCTCGGAGGAAACACGCATAAACTTCCAGAACCCTTTCTCGTGATGGCGACCCAAAACCCGATCGACCAAGAGGGAACCTACCAGCTCCCAGAAGCGCAGCTTGATAGATTCCTTCTAAAGGTCACCGTGGACTACCCAACAAAAGAGGAAGAGCTCACTATTCTTGATCGCATGGGAAATACCGGAGTCAAAGCAAGCACCTCTCCTGTGGTGTCTCTGGAAACGATCACCGAATCACGCGAGCTCATTAACTCTATCTACATCGACCCTGCAGTTAAGGAATACATCGTTGAACTCGTGCAGGTGACGCGTAATCCTAGCCGTGCGGATAAATCTCTAGCGCCACTTATCAGAGCGGGAGCATCTCCTCGTGCGACCATTAACCTAGCCCTCTGTGCCAAGGCGATTGCCTTTATAAAGCGGCGTTCCTTTGTCACTCCACAGGACGTGAAGGACATCGCCATGGATGTCTTAAGACACCGCCTCTTGTTAAGCTACGAAGCTGAGGCTGAGTCGATCACTTCTGATCAGATTGTCGCAGACATTCTCAGTAAAGTCATCGTCCCCTAGGCATTTACCAAAGCTTCGACTCGCTCCGCTCCACTGTAGATGATACGCTAACGACATGAACTACTTAGCGCATCTTTATTTTGGACGGAAGACAGATGCGTCTTTGGTGGGGAATCTCTTAGCTGATTTTATTAAGGGGAATGAAGCAGCTCTGCTAGAGCAATTCCCAAAGCAAGTGGTCGATGGAATCTTGATGCATCGCAACATTGATAAATTCACCGATGCTCACGCCTCATTCCATGAGAGTAAGATTCTCCTGAGTTCTCATTTGGTGAAATTTTCAGG
>JALZVA010000217.1 GCA_023301335.1 Akkermansiaceae bacterium | reverse complement strand
CTAGCGTATGAGGCTAGGGGACTAACCAGGCGTATTTCTCATGAAATCAGCGAGTTGGGCAAAAAAGTCTCTTAATTCGTTTGCTGATTCGAGGGGGACATGGGTGGCTGTCATGGCATTTTCCATGATTTCCATCCATCTGTCACGAGCCGCACTATCTATTTTAAAGGGCATATGGCGCCCCCTCAGGCGTGGGTGTCCTCTTTTGATCGTATAGTCTTCCTCTCCTGCTATACGCATGAGCAAGTAGTCGCGGAAGCGTTCTTCAGCCCCATCCATGTCATGTAGAGGATACATGGGGCCGAGGATGGAGTCGTTTGGGACCTGTTTGTAAAAAGCAGCGGCGAGATCGATTAAGCCTTGTCTGCCGATTTGTTCTACGATGATAGCTTCGTTCATAAGTGTGCTGAAGATGGCAGAGCGTTAAAAAGGAGCTTTTAAGATACTTTCTGTACTACCTACCTCTATTATTGGTTTTCCCAAGATTTTAAACTGAGAGCGTTTTTGGCGGCATTTGCTTCAGCGATTTTTTTGCTGTTTCCTGAGCCTTCTGCTAAGATCGCTCCGCTCCACATGATTCTGGAGTGGAAGACCTTTGCGTGATCTGGGCCAGATTCATCGATGACCTCGTAGGTGGGGCTTTCAGGAGTGATAGCTTGGAGGATTTCCTGAAGCAGGCCCTTAGGGTTTTTTTCTTCTCGGCTTTCGGCGGCTTGCGTGAACTCGTCTCCTATGAGGTTCTTGATGAAATAGAATGCGGGCTGGAAGCCACCATCGAGGAAAATGGCCCCGATGAGTGCTTCGAGCCCATCAGCTAGAGTGGAGGCGCGGGTTTGTCCACCATTTGCAGTTTCTCCTTTCCCCATCAGGATGTGCTTTTGTAAGTGGATTTTCTTAGCGAAGGAAAATAAGGCTTCCTTAGAAACGAGGCGCGACCGTAATTTAGTCATCTGGCCTTCATCGTAACCGGGGTGAGCTTTATAGATCATTGCCGTCAAGGTGAGTTGGAGGACTGCATCCCCCAGAAACTCAAGGCGTTGGTTGTCAAAGTGAGGGCACTGAGTCTCGTAGGAGAGACTAGGATGCGTCATTGCCTCTGCAAGGAGCAGGCTGTTGACAAATTTGTAATCGATGGATTGTTCTAAGGTGATCATTGGAGAGCTGAAAATTTTATAACATGAAAAAGTTAGATTAGGGAAAGTAAAATATAGCATAATTAGTTCTAAAGGGGCTGAATTCACGCTTGCTCCTTATATATTAGCCTGCTTTGATCCCTCTCACATCAACCTAAATAGATTTCATGGCAAATAAAGACAACACAGATCCAGAACGTATGGAAAAAATAGTATCTCTCTGCAAAAGCAAAGGCTTCATCATGCAGTCAGCAGAGATCTATGGTGGACTTAATGGTTGCTGGGACTACGGCCCACTAGGCGTAGAGCTGAAGAAGAATGTAAAAGAATACTGGTGGAGAAAAAATGTCCAAGAACGTGATGACGTATTAGGCATGGATGGCTCCATCCTCACGCACCAGGCCGTGCTAACCGCTTCTGGTCACGTAGGTGGGTTCTCCGATCCGATGTCTGACTGCCTTTTAAGTAAAGCTCGCTTGAGATCAGATCAGGTAGAGCCGCAGACAGGGACAGCATATCATTTCACAGGAGCTTCCCACGAGGAAAGCGAGTGGTCAGTTGAGAGAAAATTCTCGGTTCTAATCACAGATGCGAACGAAGGAGAGGCGAAGGCAGCTAAGACTGCGAAGCAATTCTACGGTCAATTTTTAAAGGATAAGACTATTGCTCCTAAGAAGCTCAAAGTGACTTTAGAAAGCACATCCGAAGAGACCGACACGGTGAACTACAATCCAGAAAACGGTTCTCTACTAACAGAGCCACGTGAGTTTAACCTCATGTTTAAAACTCAGATGGGAGCCTCTGCCGATGAGAACGACCCTAACGCAGTTGCCTACTTACGCCCAGAAACTGCACAAAGCATTTTTGTGCAGTATAAAAATGTGCTCGATGCCAGCCGCATTAAGCTACCTTTCGGAATCGCTCAGATAGGGAAAGCATTTAGAAATGAAATCAATCCGCGTAATTTCACCTTCCGCTCCAGAGAGTTTGAACAGATGGAAATCGAATATTTCTGTCACCCAGATGATGGCCTACGCCTCACCGAGGAATGGCTACAGAAGCGCCTAGGGTTCTACGATGAGATTGGTGTGCCGAGTTCTAAGATTCATGTGCTTGATGTCCCTGATGGAGAGCGTGCTCACTATTCTTCTAAGACCTATGATCTGGAATACGAATTTCCCTTCGGGATTCAAGAACTAGAAGGAGTCGCATACAGAGGTAACTACGATGTGAGTAAGCACGCAGAGCACTCTAAAAAGAATTTAGAATATATCGATACCGAGACGAAGGAGCGCTTCATTCCCCATGTGGTCGAGCCATCAGCGGGATGTGACAGAACCTGCCTCGCAGTGCTCTGTGAAGCCTATGCGGAAGAGAACCTCGCAGCAGATGGAGAGAAGCCAGATATCCGAAAAGTGATGCGCTTCAAGCCTTGCGTAGCTCCGATCAAGGCAGCGATTCTTCCTTTATTAAAAAATAAGCCAGAGTTAGTCGACAAGGCAAAAGAGGTGAAGAACCTCCTGCAGCCATTCATGAACGTATTCTATGATGAGACTGCGGCCATTGGCCGTAGATACCGTCGCCAAGATGAAATAGGCACACCATTTTGCATCGCCATTGACTTTGAGACTCTCGGTGAAGAAGAGGGGAAAGAAGAACTTATTAATACTGTGACGGTAAGGCATCGTGACTCGATGGAGCAGGAGCGCGTAGCGATACCTGATCTTCTCCAGTGGTTGTTAGAGAGGATTCGTTAATCCTCTAGTAACGTGTGAAGGTTCATTATGTTATTCCTGAGTCATATATTCCGAGTGCGTGGAAAGGTGCATGGTGAAGAAGAAAAACCATTCTTAGAGCATCTGGAGGAATTACGAGTGATGATCACCCGAGTGGTCATCACCCTTGTGTTATCCACTCTTCTCTGCTGGGTCTTTCATAAGACTGTAGTGGATGTCATCACCAAGCCGGTAAACGAGGTTTGGAACTCTAGGCAGGGAGAGAAACTGCCTGAAGACATTGGGATTGATGAATGGGAGAAGATAAAAAGAGTCCACGCAGCGGCAATGCAGCTCGGCCCAGAGCAGCGGGAAAGCTTCTACACCAGCTTCGAGGATGAAAAAATGCAGCTCCGTGCAGAGAGCTCAGGCTTCTACAGAAGTGCTTTACTGATCGAAGATGAGGAAAAGCGTAAACAATGGGTGGATCAGCTCCCAGGAACTGGGGAAGAGCAACGGCAACTTATACATGCGCTGTTAGAAAAAAAACCTGCTGTGGAGATAGGGGCAAAAGCAAATGTGGTGTCGATGAAGTCCTTGAAGCCCACCGAGACCTTTATGCTAGCCTTTAAGCTAGCCTTCTTTTCTGGTTTGGTGATCTCCTTCCCCTTGAATCTTTGGTTTGTCTTACAATTTGTTCTCCCTGGCTTGCGGAGTAATGAGAAAAAAATCATGTGGCCTGCGATGGTGACTGGATTTGGATTATTTTTGGCAGGGGTTCTCTTTGCGTATTTCTTAGTGCTTCCGCGTGCACTGGATTTCTTCTTCACTTTTGGAGCAGGCATGGGAGTAGAGAACGAATGGCGGATAGGTTATTACGCGAGTTTTGTGACTCAGTTCACTCTGATTTTCGGTCTAGCGTTTGAGCTTCCCGTTTTGGTGATGAGTTTAGTGAAACTCGGTCTAGTGGGTTACCAAGAGATGTCGAACACCCGTTCTTATGCCATCGTGGGGATTGTTGTGATTGCAGCAGCCATCACTCCGACGTCTGATATTCTTACATTATGCATGTTAGCCGTGCCGATGTATCTACTCTATGAGATGTGTATCATTCTGGCGTATTTCGATCACCGTAAAAAAGCGAAGGCGGAAGCACAGGAATATGCACGCACAGGGGTAAGGAAGGAAGCCACCGTGATTCCCGCTGCAGGAGCACTCACAGTGAGCACCGAAGAGGATGATGATTTAGACGATCAAGAAGACTTTGATGAACTAGAGGACATGGACGACTTAGAGGAAGAATCTTTTGAAGAGGAGAGGGCTGAAGTTTACGCAGAAGAAGACTTAGACGACTCTGGAGCGGAAGATGAAATAGATGGAGATGAAGGGGACTCTGATTCCTACGAGGAGAACCTCAGCACCCAGCAAGAAGAATCCCTCTCCGCTGATGCCTCAACTGAGAAATATGGACTTGCCGATAATATTACGGGTGAGAATGCATTTGATGAAGGGGGACTGAGGGAGAGCGATGACGAAAAGAACAAATAGACTTATAGATATAACATGTACTCAATGACTGGATTCGGCCGAGCCGAGTATGCGACTGATTTTTACCACGCAAAAGTGGAGATAAGCTCCGTGAATCGGAAAAACGGAGAGGTGCTGATTCAGCTTCCTAAAGCTCTTCAGAGCTTAGAGGCGGCCCTTCGAAAAACTATTCTTGGCAGTGTGCAGAGAGGAAGAGTGCAGGTCTCTATTTGGATAGAAGGTATTTCCCAAACTACAGACGCAGCTGTGATCGATGAAGCCAGGCTCCACGCATTCATGGCAGCGGTGAAGAAGGTGGAAGAAGTCACCGGACAGCCTCAAAAAGTGGACCTTACTGAGATCATTAGAATTGGAGGTATTTTTTCTTTGGATGAGAAAGAGCTCGACCCCGAGCTTGCTCAAGCAGCTATCCAGCCAGCAGTTGAAGAGGCACTCACTGAGCTCTTAAAAATGCGCTTGGTAGAGGGAGAGCATATGCAGCAGGACATTGCCTCGCGTATTGACTTACTTGAGCAGGAAACGAAACAAATCACCGAGCGTGCCCCAAGTGTCATAGAGCATTACCGTCATGCACTTCTGAAACGCCTCTCGGAAAGTGGACTGGAATTAGATGTCAGTGACGAGAGAGTGCTGAAGGAAGTAGGGATATTTGCCGACAGGTGTGATATTTCAGAAGAAATCGCACGCTTAGACTCGCACTTTCTAAAATTCAGAGAATACCTCGCTGCCAAAGGCTCCGTGGGTCGTAGCCTAGATTTCCTCTGCCAAGAAATGAACCGTGAGTTTAACACTATCGGCTCTAAAGCCAATGACGCGCTCTTGGCCCAGCATATAGTAAACTGTAAAACTGAGCTCGAAAAAGCCAGAGAACAGGTGCAGAATGTGGAGTAAAGTGGGCTGTTAAAACCTTTATCCCAATTCCTTGGGAGAGGCTTTACCTTTCTTTCGGAAATCTAGTCCGAAGTAAGATAAACAATAGAGTAGTAAGAGTGTCACGGAGGTTTCGTCAATGTTCCCAACGAGGGGGAGATTGTCAGGTATGATCTCAAAGAAGCCTGCTGTGGGGTTAGCCAAATAGACAAGACATAGAAGGCCGAGTAAGAAGAAAAAACAGCTTTTTATAAATTTCATAACAGGATTTTAGACTCTATTGGGTTGGTCGTCCGGGATCACCATTAACTCTGTTACTTCTATGAGCTTGAGGCACGAAGCTGGAGGAGAAATTTTGTGGAGATGATGGACTTAGCAGATCATATCAATAAAGAGTGATCTTTACAGCAGAATAGGAAAATTTTTATCCCCGCTCAAGCGTCTCCTTACGGCCTTAGGAACGCGAAATTTTATTGACGGCGAAGGGGATATCCGCTGACATTAGGCATCACGACATATTAACGTTTATGCAAGACAAACCATATCAAAACAACTCTGAGCTTATTCACACAGAAAAGATCATCACGGATCGAAAGAAATTTTTTCTCGACCTCAAGAAGAACCCTCGTGGTATGGTGGTGAAGATCACCGAAGATGTAAGTGGAAACCGAGACACGATCATGGTGCCTGAGGAAATCTTGAGCGACTTTATCGCTGCACTAGAAGGCATCAAAGCCTCTGCGGAAGATCAATAGAGCGTTCTG
>JALZVA010000216.1 GCA_023301335.1 Akkermansiaceae bacterium | reverse complement strand
CTTGCGAATCCAGAGGATAGTTTAAACCAGCTTGAAACCCTCACTGGCACACCAGAGAAACCCGTGAGAGACACCTTAGTCATTTGCCCAAATAGTCCATACCACCTTTCTATCAGGAAAGATAACTGGGTCTACATCCCCCTCCAAGGAGAAGGAGGATTCCAAAGTCAAAAAATAGGTGACCACCACTTAGGCGGCCCAGCTTCCGTAGAATTCATGGGGAAACAGAATAGTGATATTGTAAACGGTAAGCAGAAAAAAGATACCCCAAAAGCACAGCTCTATAACCTCTCCAACGACCTAGAACAAACCACTAATCTCCACGACTCCCACCCCGAAATAGTTCAACAGCTCTCTACTCTGCTAGCTGAAGAAAGAAAATCTATTCCAAAGGGGAAACCTATCGGCTGGATCAACATCAAGCTTCGTAAGAAGAAATAACACCATAAAGGAGCTCGACCGTGTGCAGCGATCTGCTCACGAATTACTTCTTTTCAGGCTTTATTTTAATTACTCTCCTGTTTAGCTACTTCCCTCATCATGCCATCTGCAACTGCCACGCCACGATCTATTGCCCTCTTTGGGGGTACCTTTGATCCTATCCACCAGGGGCACGTGCAGGTGACAGAAATGGCTAAGCAGGAGCTGGGGCTAGATTCTGTTATTTTTCTTCCTTGTCGTAAATCGCCACACAAGCTCGACACGCGCTCTGCACTCACAGAGCACCGGCTTGCCATGTGTGAACTGGCTGTAGCAGATTACACATGGGCTGAGGTGCATGACCATGATCTAACTGCACCCTCTCCCTCCTATAGCTGGAAGACGGCAGAATATTTCAAGGGGGCCTTTCCTAAGGCTAAGCTCTATTGGATCATGGGAACAGATCAGTGGAATGCTCTCCACAAATGGGCACGCTATGAATACCTCCTCTCTCTTGTTTCCATGATTGTCTGCACACGCGGAAGTGAGAGTTTAAAAGAACGAGAGCTTACTCCGCATGTGATCCCATCTGAGCACCCTGCTAGCTCCTCAGCTATCCGAAATGCTCTCCGTCAAGGTGAGGAAGCTCAATGGCTGCATTCTTCCGTGAAAGATTACATTCAAGAGCAGCGCTTATACAACCTCTAACAAGAGAGCTGACATGCTATGCTATTCATCACGCATCGCTTTCAGCCGTGTCTCATGGGCATCTAGGATGAACTCTGAGCGTTTAAAATCAACTATGTCTCCTAAGCGTTTGGCTTCTTGCTTAGAGCGGGAGTCAATAAACAACTCCATTTTCCCCATGTTTACTGCAGGCATTTGCTTCACCTTCTGAGGGTCACCTACACGTAAAATCAGCTTTTTAATACTAAACCATCCTTTTACGACTTCCACACTCTCGATCTCTGAGTAAGGCAGTTCGACGGTCGTCATCTCCCCTTTTCCTCCTGTAAAAACACTGCCCGTTAGTCTCCAGCTAAGTTCTACATAGCTTTCTAAAAAACGCACTTTGCCCTTCACTTCATTTTTTCCTAAGTGATCGGTGGCAGGAATGGTAAAATAAATACTTACTGGATCTATGGGAATCATTCTTTGTTTTTACTATCGATTATTATGGTCACTGGTCCGTCATTGATCAATGCGACCTTCATGTCCGCCCCAAATCTACCTCGTGCACAAGGTTTGTCTATTTGCTTTTCCATTTGGGCTAAAAATTCTTCATACAGGGGCTCCGCGTGTTCCGGCCGAGCCGCCTTGGTAAAGGAGGGTCTATTCCCCTTTTTCGTACTGGCGTGTAGGGTGAACTGAGAGACGACTAATATCTCTGCTGATTGATCGAGAAGCGAGTCATTCATCTTTCCATCTTGATCCTCAAACACTCGCATCTGAGCCACCTTCCGACACAGCCATTCCACATCTTCAGAGCTGTCTAACTGTTCTATCCCTAACAAGACTAAAAAACCTTGGGAAATTTCACCTACCACTTCATTCTGAATCTTCACGGAAGCCTCAGAGACTCTCTGAACGACAGCTCTCATTACTTCACGTATTTTCTGAGTTCGAAGTCATCGAAGCTTTGCTCAACGGTAAAGCTCTTAAACAGGTGCTCAAACTCAGGAAACACCGTATTCCCCTCATAGGATTTATACACATGAGATACCAGGAGCTCATCTACATGAGGAAGGAAAATAGCATACACCTCTGCTCCTCCGATGATGAATACATTCTGGTCAAGAAGCTTAAGCTGCTGCAGTTCTTCAGGCTGATGAATCACAGTGGCACCATCCGCAGACCATGCTGAGTTTCTCGTGATCACGATATTTTGTCGGTTTGGGAGGGGGCGCCCAATCGAATCCCACGTCTTACGCCCCATCACGATAGGGTGGCCAGATGTGGTTTTTTTAAATAATTTAAGATCTTCTGGAAGGTGCCAGGGAAGATCATTATCCTTGCCGATAACTCTCTCAGGAGTCATCGCGACCATTGCGGTGAGCTTGGTTGCCATAAGTTAGCTGAAATACAAAGTTAGATAGAAACCTCTGCTTTAATATGCGGATCTGGGGCGTAATCTAACAACTCAAAATCTTCGAAGACAAAGTCATCAATATTTTTCACCTCAGGGTTTATCCGCATGGTTGGCAAGATTTTCGGGGTTCTCGTGAGCTGTAGTTTTGCCTGATCCAGATGGTTATTATAGATGTGTAAATCTCCAAAGGTGTGCACAAACTCTCGTGGCTGGTAGCCCACCACCTGAGCGATCATGGCGGTGAATAGAGCATAGGATGCAATATTGAAAGGGACACCTAAGAAAAGGTCTGCACTCCTCTGGTAAAGCTGACAGGAAAGCCCTGGCTGCTCACTATCTACATCGTGCACGTAAAACTGAAACAGCAGGTGACAAGGCGGCAGTGCCATCTCATCGACCTTTCCCACATTCCAGGCTGACACGAGGTGGCGGCGAGAGGTGGGATTATGCTTTAAATCATGAATCAGGCGGGCGATCTGATCGACTGAGGAGCCGTCATCCTTTCCCCAGCTTCTCCACTGCTGTCCATACACTGGACCTAAATCTCCTTTTTCATCTGCCCATTCGTCCCAGATACGGACGCCATTTTCCTTCAGGTATTTGATATTTGTGTCTCCTTTAAGAAACCAGAGTAGCTCGTGAATAATAGAGCGTAGGTGTAGCTTCTTGGTTGTCAGACACGGAAAGCCCTCGCGTAAATCATAGCGAGCCTGCCGCCCGAAGACAGAACGTGTTCCCGTCCCAGTTCGGTCTGCTCTCAACTCTCCATGGTCGAGTACATCTTGAATCAGATTAAGATACTGCTGCATAGAGATAGGCTATCTATCGCCCATGGTCTGCCAAGCTAATTCATAAAGTCGTTGAGCTCATTCACTATCAAATATTCGCATTTGCTTGAAATTTCAATATTCCACATTAGTTTTTGAGGCTAGTTCCGAACTAGCTTGCAAAATAGCTAAACTCCATGACCTTGGATCTTTTACCGAATGAAATACACACTCATCATTATCTCCATCATTTTTCTTGGAGCTAGCTTACGTGCCACGCGGAAGAAGTGCCTCCGAAAGCTTGGAGTTTTGCTATTTGTCTTTGCCACAGGGCTGGCTGGGTATTTTCTATTTGATAAGATTTGGGTGGGTGTCCTCAGTGCTCTACTCTGGGTTTTCTTCCCATGGATCGAACTCCTTTTATGCGTCCGCAAGACCCTCTTACCTCTAGAGAATAAGCTATCTAAGCAGGATCTCCCCTGTGAAAGCTATTTCCCTGAAGCCGCTAAAATCAAAAAAGCATTCTTAGAGAAGTCCTACGAGCACGTCACCGACTGCGGATGGAAATGGGCAAAATCGCATGAGCACTATTCTTTTTTCTGGCACCCTTCTAAAAAACACTTGGCGGCTATCTGCCACCGCGTCCAGCCGTGTGTGACTTTTTGCTACCTCAATATCGTCTCCACAACTAAAGATGGCACCCTCTGGCGCTCTTCCAACTTCCCTTTCTCCCCCTCTCTCCCGATCCCCCCTTCCACACGCTACAACCACATCACTGAGGGCAATATCTCCTGCCCCCTACAAGTGCTCTACGCACACGAACTGTTCCTCTACGATCAAGGGGTGGAACCCGCAGAACTAATTAATAATCAATTCTCTGAAGTTGAGAAAGTGTTCGAGCATGAAATGAGGTCACAAATAGACTACAATCTTAAACATGGGCTCATTCGGCTCACTGGTGATGGCCATTTTAAGTACTCGTTCCGCGGGCTGTGCTACCTCTGGATACAAATTCTTAAGGATATGTTCCGTATGTGCTAGGTTCTGCTCTTCTCGTTTTTTTTCACTGCATCCAGAATTAAGCCTTCTCAGGTAGCGATTGCCGTTTATGATGCGTGTAGTACATGAATAGATCGATCGATCATAATACTCCTATTCCAGAGCGAAATATCATATTGGTAGGGCTCATGGGATGTGGGAAATCAACTATAGGGAGGGCCCTTTCTAAAATGATGGGGTACCCTCTTGTCGATACGGATCAGCATCTAGAAAAACTTGAAGGCCGCCCTGTAGCGGATATTTTTAAGATCAAGGGGGAGCCATATTTTAGATCCTGCGAAGGGCAATTGATCGAATCTTTACTCGATATGAATATCAAAAAACATATCATCTCCACTGGTGGAGGGCTGCCTACCTCAGAAAAAGCTAGAACCCTACTGCCTCAATTAGGCTATGTAGTCTGGCTCAATTCAGATGTCGACACACTCCATGAGCGCACCTCCAAGTCAGACTCCCGCCCTCTCTTAGATACAGACGATCCTAAGCAAGTGCTCAGCGATCTCTTAGAAAAAAGAAGAGCCTTCTATGAAGAATGCTCTCACTTAGAAATCAATACCCCTGACTTAGAGGTCAGCGATATTGCGCATGGGATTCTAGAATCAGCGCGGTTTTATTTCTCCGAGCGTCTGAGCTACCAAGCCCAGCAAGAAGGACAAACCTCCTAAAACTGAGCACGGTATGCGTCTGCTGGTGCCTTTGAGGAGAGGAACTTAAGCTTGGCTCGCCATCAGCTCTAATAGTTTATGTGCACAGGCTTCTGCAAAAGCAGGGCTATTCACCTCTTCTTCTAGATCTATTACTGGAACTTTAGCATATTCTCTAATGGTCGAGAACAGTGCCTGATCGGCTTCTGGATCATGAAATGCTAAACCTTCCGCAGAGATGACACTCACTGCCTTCAGCGGGTTAAGGATCGCCACTGGGGCCGAATTTGCATTCGCTTTCTCCGCAATCACCTTCCCAATTTTTTCATTCTCTTCGGCATTTGTCCGCATGAGAGTTACCTGTGGATTATGAATATACAGAGTTCTGTTCTCAAATGCAGCTGGTAGTGCCTCACGTTCTCCAAAGTTCGCCATGTCCACACAGCCTGGCGCAATGACAGCTGGGATAGCGGCCTTACTCATGGCGTCGAGACGCGTGGGGCCGGCACTGAGTGTGGCGCCTGTGATTTCATCCGCCCATTCGGTGGTCGTGACATCTAGCACACCGGCAACCATGCCACTTTCAATCAAACTCTCCATGGTCTTCCCTCCAATTCCTGTTGCGTGAAAAACAAGTACCTCGTACCCTTTTTCTTCGAGAATTTGTTTCGCATGGTTCACACAGTCAGTGGTATTTCCAAACATGGAAGCCACGATTAGAGGTTTCGACTCCGTCTGATCTGGCTCTGCCTCAACCATCCCGCAAATAGCCCCAGCAGCACGTGTGAAGATCATTTTTGAGATACTATTTAAGCCTGCAACATCTACAATAGAAGGGATCATGGTGATGTCTTTCGTCCCTACATAGTGCGCTGTATTTCCGCTTGCTAAGGTAGAGACCATGACTTTAGGAAACCCTACTGGTAGAGCACGCATCGCAGCTGTTCCAAGAGCTGTGCCTCCGCCTCCTCCTAGTGAAATAACCCCGTGGATTTTCTTTTCCTCTACTAATTTAGCAAGGTATAGAGGTGCAGCCTTTGACATTGCCACCACACATTCTCCTCGATCCTTTTTATCGATCAATGCCTGGATATCCACTCCTCCTGCATCCGCCACTTCATAACGACTGACATCCACCTCAATCTGAGGGTCTGCCCCAGTTCCTAAATCAATAACAAGTGCTGAAAACCCTCGGGCTTTTACAAAATCGGCAACAAAGGCATGCTCATGCCCCTTTGAATCCATCGTCCCTAAAATAGCAATTGTCTTCATATTCCTTAAGCTAACTAAGCGCTAAAGCTTATCAATATTTTTCCTATTTTTTGACAAAAAAACACCGTGAAGAACTTCTTCTCCACGGTGTTTTCAACATCACTCTATAACTAGTTTGCCAGCAGAGCTGACCGATAGAGTAGGTTGGCTTGATTCTTTATCACTTTACTCCTCAAGAGTCTTTTCTTGTGGGGCTTCAGCTTTTTTTTCAGAAGGGCTTTCATCAGCTGCCTTAGCTTCTAACTTCACTTCCTCAGTAGAGCTGTCCTTTTTTTCTTCAGGCTTAGCACTCTTTTTACGTGGAGCGCGGGCTGGACGAGGCTCTTTAGACCTAGTGCTTCCTTCACCCTCTTCCTTCGACTCCTCATCCTTTTGCTTTTTATTCAGCTTGGTAGTGAGCTTTTTCTTTTCTTCTTCCTCTGTGAAAATCTCGGCGATCTTTAAACTACGCTTTGCTATTTCACGGGCGACTTTGTCGTCAATGAGGGCTACCCCATCTTCGTTTACTTCACC
Source organism: Akkermansiaceae bacterium (assembly GCA_023301335.1). Lineage (GTDB taxonomy): Bacteria > Verrucomicrobiota > Verrucomicrobiia > Verrucomicrobiales > Akkermansiaceae > Rubritalea. Next base: position 6,843 of record JALZVA010000216.1, on the reverse strand, counting down.
TAGGTAAATTTTCCAGGCACGCTTAGCCACTAACTTATCATCTAGCTCTACAGCTTGATAGGCGGCTTGCTGGTCTTGAGGTTTAGTCCGGCGGTTTCTGTTTCGATTACGGCCTCGCTTTTGCCCATTCTCCTGTGAAGAATTTGCATTTTCAGACCTTGCTTCAGGTGTTTCAGAATCGGACGATTGAGCATCTTCAGCCTTTTTATTAGTGCGCATGTCACGCACTACCTTAACTGGCTCTTTATCTGCTTTTTGCTCATTAGACGAAGATCCTTCTTTTACAGAAGAACTCTCCATTGATTTGTCTGATTCTGAAGCCACTTCCTTCTTTTTATCAGCCATCTTAGACGTTTTAGCAGACTTAGCGCGCGGAGCCTTTTTTTCCTTTGGCTCTGAGTTTGCTGAGTCAGCTGCTAGATCTGCAGGCTTTTCCTCGTTTTCGTTCATTGGTATTAATGTTTGGGGCAAAAAAAATTGCTTCACCGCCAGAAAATCAGGTTAAGATGAAGAGTAAAGCTAATAATCGGCGTAAAAAAACGGGGCCGAATTCCTTCCACCCCGTTTTCTAAATTCTATGTCACTTACTATTAGCCACTAAGCTCATCAATCATCGCAATTAGAGGCATGAATAGCGCCATAACAATCGTTCCGACCAAGAGGGCCAATCCTACAATCATGAGTGGTTCAATAATCGATGTCAGGGCCGATACAGCACCATCTACCTCTTCCTCGTAAACATCTGCAACCTTGATCAACATGTCTGGCAGCTGACCAGTTTCCTCGCCAACGTCCACCATACTAATCACAATCGGAGGAAATACGCCTGCGGATTGCATTGGGTTTACCAGCGGCTCCCCCTCTTTAACCGCATCATGGATGGATCCAATCGCGTTTGCATAGACGACATTCCCCGAAGTTTCACGGGCAATGTTAAGTGCCTGAAGGATCGGCACACCAGATGTCACTAGTGTTCCCAATGTTCTGGCAAAACGTGCAATCGAAGTCTTTTCAATCAAGCTTCCAAATAAAGGAATCTTCATAAAGACGCGATCCGTAAGGTCTCTTCCGGCTTCTGTGCCTCGATACATCTTAAATCCAACAATGACTCCAAAGAGCAAGGCGAATAGAACAACGACATTAGGAATAAAAATATCTGTTTCACCTAAGAAAAATAAATTTCTCTTCAGCATGTTATCAGAGAAATTGAAAACAGCTTTGGAGAGAAGTGGTAACTCAATGCCCGATTCACCAAACATCTTTTTGAATTTAGGTACCACGAACATCATCAAGAAGGTCATGATACCAATCGCGAGAACCAGTACAATCACCGGGTAAATCATGGCGCCCACTACCTTTTTCTTCAGCTTTTCAGCTTTTTCCATGTATTCCGCTAATCTTTCAAGAACGACTTCTAATACACCCCCTAGTTCACCGGCTTTCACCATGTTCACATAGAGTTTATCAAAAATTGCGGGATACTGTGCGAGTGACTGAGAAAAAGTTGATCCACCTTGGATACCATCTGCCAAGGTTTCCAAAACACGTCTAAGGCCTGGATGCTCTTCTTGCTTTCCTAGCACTGTAAGACTTCTAAGGAGAGGAAGACCCGCTGCAATCAGTGTCGCAAGCTGGCGCGTGAGAATCATCCGCTGTTTACTATTAAGTTTAACAATGTTTTTTGTTTTTAACTTAATCGCTTTTTTTCCCTTTTTCTCCGTGCTCTTAGCCTTTGATTTAGGATCATCTTTCCCTGCACCTGTTACTAATCCAGCCTTTCCATCTTCAACGACTTGCGTTGGGTAGAGGTTCTGCGATCGTAAGTCTTGGATTGCATCTGCCTCATTGGTGGCTTGAACAGTCCCTGTGGTTTGTTGACCCTGTGCGTCTAGGGCTATGTAGTTGTATGTTGCCATTTGTCTCTCTATTTCATCCTGTATATTTTCATTCCCGAATTACACCTATACCATAAAAAATGGCAGATGCAAAGTAGAATCTACCTATGTGTATTTCAACACCTCCTCAATGGTTGTCACACCCCTGTAAACATTATTCATCCCGTCTTCTCTCAACGTGGACATCCCTAGCTCTATCGCCTTTTGTTTGATCACTACAGTAGGAGCACGATCTGTGATCAACTCTCTGATAGAGTCCGATATATTAAGTAACTCAAAAAGCCCCTGACGGCCTTTGTATCCTGATTTTCCGCATACATCACAGCCCACACCAGTGTAGAACTCCTTATCTCCTAACTCATGTGCAGATAAGCCTAGCTGAGTTAAAATTGATTGTGAAGGTTCATATGGGGATTTACATGATTTACAAATAGTTCTCACCAAACGCTGCCCTAGAACACCTTCTAAAGAGGCCGCTACTAGAAATGGCTCTGCTCCCATATCTACTAATCTGGTCACCGCTCCGGGCGCATCATTCGTGTGAAGTGTGGATAGCACCAAGTGCCCAGTCAATGAAGCCTGGATCGCGATCTGAGCTGTGTCTTTATCACGGATTTCTCCTACCAAAATTCTATCTGGATCTTGACGTAAGAAGGCTCTCAGAATTCTTGGGAAAGTGAGGTCAATTTGTTCATTCACGGGAACTTGGATAATCCCGTCGATATCATATTCCACGGGATCTTCCGCAGTAAGAAGCTTCGCGTCTGTGGTATTAATCTCCCGTAATGCCGCGTATAACGTCGTGGTTTTACCAGCGCCCGTAGGGCCTGTTACGACAAAAATACCATTAGGCTTACGGATGGTACGATTCACGTATTCATCCACGTTCTTAGGTAAGCCAAGTTCAGCCAGAGACATACTTACATTGGCTCTATCAAGGATACGTAATACCACTGATTCTCCATGCTGAGTAGGAAGTGAGGACACACGCATGTCCACCTGCTTTCCGTCAATAACTTTAACAATTCTTCCATCCTGAGGGAGGCGATGCTCAGAAATATTCATATTCGCCATTACCTTCACACGCGAAATGATGGGTTTGGATAACTTCAGCGGGGGCGGTTGCATTTCAGACAAATTACCGTCTACACGATAACGAATCTTAAATTCTTTTTCAAATGGTTCAAAGTGAATATCCGCTGCTTTTTCCTTAACAGCCTGCATGAGAACAAGGTCTACATAACGAATAATCGGAGCTGAATTAGCCTCCGATTCTACATCTATCTCGGCCTCTTCTTCATTTGTAACATCTATATCACCAAAAGCATCTTCTATCCCCTGACCGTCAGCCCCGTAATATTCTGCTATTTTCTTCTCGATCTCTTCCGCATCAGCTACTTGGACGACCACTTCTTTACCAAGTGCAAAGCGTAGGTCCTCTGCTGCTTGGGGGTTCAGTGGGTCAGTAAGGACAACGTGAAGTCCGTCCAGGGAGAAATCTACCGGGAATGCCCCGTGTAGGCGTGCAAGGCCCGCAGGAATCATCTCCAAGAGTTCTTCCGTAGGCTGTAGGTGAGTTAAGTCCATGACTTCCACCCCAAGCTCAGAAGCTATCACTGGCCAAATATCTTTAGAATCACGAATCACCTCAAACTCAGACAGAATCTCTGCCATCGACTTTCCTGAGGTTTGCTCCTCATCCATGATATCTTGAGCAAGATACTGGTCGATCATTCCTCGACCCATGAAAATCTCAACTAATTGGCTACTTTGCATACTTTAAAAATGGTTATATATTAAAAATCGTCTCCCATGGTCGTGCTTAAGACCTCTGCTGCCGAAGTTACCCCAGAGAGCACTTTTCTGACACCATCTTCGCGAAGGCTTCTCATCCCCAATTCGCGCGATCTTCTCTTTAACTGAGAAGTCGATAATCCTTGGTTAATAAGCTGCGAAATCTCATCATCCACCTGTAAAATCTCAAAGAGACCCAGACGGCCTTTATACCCTCCTTGGCGGCACATGTCACACCCTTGAGCTCCATATATCTGAGCTTCTAGTAATTGCTCAGTTGGAATTTTCAGAAGCTTACTCTCCTCTTCATTCAAAGTTGTTACCGTCTTACAGTTGCTACACAGCTTTCTCACTAGTCGTTGTGCCATCACCGCCCGAAGTGCAGATGCGATAAGGAAAGGCTTTACACCAATATCTGCCAAACGCGCTACCGCACTAGGAGCATCATTCGTGTGCAACGTGGAGAACACTAAGTGTCCAGTAAGTGATGCGTTAATGGCAATATTTGCGGTTTCAGCATCTCGGATTTCCCCGACCATGATCACATTGGGGGCTTGACGTAGCATTGCTCTCAAAGCCGCCACGAAAGTCATCCCAATGTCGGCTCTCACCATCACTTGGTTAATCCCTGGTAATTCGTATTCTACAGGATCCTCTACGGTGATAATTTTCTTATCTGCACGGTTAATCACGTGAAGACAGGAGTACAAAGTCGTTGTCTTTCCTGACCCTGTTGGCCCTGTCACCAAAATAATACCATCGGGAAGACCTACAAGTTTGTTAAATGTATCTTGGTCATCTGAGAGGAAACCTAACTTATCAAGACCTAAGGAAAGAGAGCTTTTATCAAGAATACGCATCACGATACTCTCACCATGATTACTCGGGACGGAACTCACACGGAGGTCTACCTCTTGCCCTGCTACGGTCATCTGAATACGACCATCCTGAGGAATTCGTTTCTCTGAAATCTTCATCGTACTGGTCATCACCTTAAGTCTGGCAATGACAGCATGCATAAGCTTCTTTGGATGCTCACCCGCCACAATAAGCTTACCATCCAGCCTGTAACGTATACGAAGGCAAGACTCTACAGGCTCCACATGAATATCTGACGCTCCAATTTTGAAGGCATCAATAAGAATACTATTCACCAGCTGAATGACTGGTGCATCATCTTCACTTTCTCCTCCTTCCCAGCCGCCTTCAACTGAGTTCTTTTCCTCATCTTCTTGTGCTGAAGAATAAAAATGCTCAAGAGCTTGAGCTATCGCGCTCGGCTTTGCACATACTGGATGAATTTGCTTCCCTAGTAAGTGAGGCAGGGTGTCTAAAACTTCAAAGTCGAGAGGATCCGCAATAGCTACGGTCATGTAATTTTCATCATCCTCAACCGGGATAGCATTAAACCGCTTAGCCACCTCCTGAGGCATCTTATCAAACACGTTTGGAGGAATCGCCATGTTCTCCAAATCAATGTAATCCATGCTTGAGGCTGCAGCTGACACCTTAGTGATACCTTCCTCAGTGACCACACCTTCCTGAATCAAGTATTCCACTACACTATGCCCTAATTGGACATTTTCACGGTGCAACTGAATATCTTCAGTTGTCATTAGGTTATAATCTGCAATCAGCTCTAGCAGATAATTTTCATTTGAATAAACAGCCACAATAAATTCTCGTTCTCTTCTGTTAGTAATGACAAAAATGCTCCTCAGGAGTCAAGCACCATAATAAATCAATTTTATCTCTACGCCTTAAAACCGCAAACTCATTTAAAATTCAAGGTTTGCACGTATTCCTATAAACGGAGCGGAATCTCCATCCAGCTCTTGAACTTCCTCTCCATCTTCGTCAAAAATATTGTACTCATTTGCGAACGATAGCCCCCCAATAATAGAACAAGAAAAATGATCACTCATTTTATATTTCGCCACAGCATACACCGCCACTGACTTTTCTTCCCCAATCCCATCTGAGGCCACCTCCGAAGACTCCGACAGGCGGAACAAATTACTCTGAAAATAAAACCCGGAGTAAAAATCCCAATGCGTATTATAGTCATACTTTAAGGAGATATTAGCCCCTGCATTAGCTCCTTCAGAAGGCCCCGTGGATAGTAGAAATTTATCCGTAATATTCCATTTAATTGATACAATAGGGAACACACTAGAGTCATGCTCAAACTGCTTAAAAAAGCTAATACCTGGGCCAATAGTTAGTGTATCACTCACCTTATAATCAAAGCTTGATACCACTCCGTAAGTAAACGCGTCACTTTTATCTGCTCCACTTTCATAAGCCACCCCTCCCCTCAAAATCGTCGCCCAGCGCCATTTTTCGTTCAGTTTCCAAAAAATAGGCACCCCTAGCCCAATCTTAGTGACTTCCGACCACGGAGAGAACTCTCCAGAAAATCTATAATCATCATAGCCATAGTTCACCGAAAGAGCCGCAAACGAGCCTTCATTGTTATAAAGTGGGAGCCCCAGGTTCACACTCCAGCGGTCCACTTCCACATCTGACCCACCATCAATGCCCGCATTAAATTTATGCTGATACCCCACAGATACAGGTTCACGACCTTGAGCATAAAGAGCAGAGCTCCCTATCACGGACAGGCCCATTATTATCCATAATTTCTTTATCACCATGCTAGAGAATGATCAGCTCATCACAGGCTGACAAGCACATTGCGCCAACCTTAGTAGCCATAAAGGTAGCCATCCGTCTCAACCCGTTGAGTTACCTCAGGATTCTGAAGAACGGCTTCTTGGGGCTCGATCCTCACAGGCACCGTAATATCTTCATAATGCTTCTGTACTTTTGCCAAAAAACTCTCCCACTTCTTCCCTGGTCTCCCATCATCGAGAAGAAAATGAGGGCAATTTTTACGCGGCACTGGCAGACCTTTCCGCTCCCAATGATAATGCGGAACGACATCACGGAGAGGAATAGACTTCTCATACATTAGATAAGCAATCAGCTTTGCTGTTCTCTCCACCGTCATATTACGGCTATTCCCCTTATGCTCACACATTTCAACTCCTATACTGTAGTTATTCCCTGGACCATCAAAGTCTGCATGCTCCCCCTGCTCATTTGTCGGTAGGTGCTGGACCACTACATTTTCATCGACCGAGTAGTGCCA
>JALZVA010000215.1 GCA_023301335.1 Akkermansiaceae bacterium | reverse complement strand
GATCATGACATTTTCGATGATAATCGTCAGTTCCTACTTGCAAGCCTGAATAAGAACCCATACTTTCCGCATTCGGTAATCCTATGAAAGCAATACTCGCACTTGAAGACGGAAGGACCTTTGAAGGTGAAGCATTTGGCCACAGTGGCACCACCACTGGAGAAGTCTGCTTTAACACTTCCATGACAGGCTATCAAGAGATCATCACCGATCCCTCTTATAGAGGTCAGATCGTTACGATGACTTACACGATGATCGGTAACTATGGTATCACAGAAGAAGATAATGAGTCTCAAGGTCCTCAAATTAGAGGACTTGTGATCGAAGAGCTTTCACCTATTGCCTCTAATTTCAGATCTAATCAAGATCTCGCTTCTTACTTCTCTGAGCACAAGATCCTAGGTATCCAGGGAGTCGATACCAGAGCTTTAACCAAGCACCTCAGGACCTCTGGCTCCATGCGTTCCTGCATCTCTACTGAACTTTCCCCGGAAGAGGCAGTGCAAGCAGCGAAGGACTCTGCGCCAATGGAGGGTTCAGATTTCGTCCAAGAGGTTTCCACTGAGAAAACATACAAATGGGAAGGTGAATCCCGCCTATGGAATATCCCTTCCCCTTCACAGGGACGTAAAGGCTACTACGATGAAGAACTTCCTGAAGCGAAGTATAAACTCGTTGCCTTTGATTTTGGTGTAAAATTCAACATTTTACGCCACATGAGACGTGCAGGGTTTGACATTACACTGGTTAACTCTCGCACCAGTGCAGAAGAAGTACTCGCCTTAAACCCTGACGGAATCTTTTTATCCAATGGCCCGGGAGATCCTGCTGCTCTGGATTATATCCACACAGAAGTGAAAAAGCTCCTTGGGAAAAAGCCTATCTTTGGCATCTGCCTTGGTCATCAAATCCTTACCCATGCTTTTGGAGGTTCCACCTACAAGCTAAAATTTGGCCACCGTGGAGGAAACCAGCCCGTCAAGGACCTGCGTAATGGCAAAGTTTCCATCACTGCACAGAATCATGGTTTTGCTACAGATCCAGAGTCTCTTCCAGATGATGTAGAAATCACTCATACGAATCTCAATGACGACACCGTTGAAGGTTTTCGCCATAAGACCTTCCCCGCTTTCTCTGTGCAGTATCACCCTGAAGCTGCTCCAGGCCCTAATGACGCGACCTATTTCTTCGAGGAATTCGCAGAGCTTATTGAACAATTTAACAGCTAGTCAGTAATCCAGACTAGATATTCATCTACAATCCAATCATAGAAATGAACACCATCATTTGCGGCCTCCAATGGGGCGACGAAGGAAAAGGCAAAATCGTTGACTACCTAACTGAAACCGCAGATGTTGTGGCTCGTGGTCAAGGCGGAAACAACGCAGGACACACGGTCATCGCAAACGATACCAAGTACGTCCTCCACTTAGTTCCCTCTGGTATCTTATGGGATAATAAGAAGAACTTCATCGGTAATGGTGTCGTCATGGATCCTGTCGGACTCTGTAAGGAATTCGTCAGTCTTGAAGAAAAAGGCATCGTCGTTGATGCGGACAAACTCCTCATTTCCGATAGAGCACATGTCGTCCTCCCTTACCATAGAGAGCTTGACGCCGCCAGAGAAGTCGCACTCGGCAAAAATAAGATTGGCACTACCAAACGCGGAATCGGGCCAACTTACGCAGACAAGGCAAACCGCTGTGGTATCCGCTTAGCAGACATGCTTTGTGAATCGACAGCAAGAGAACTGATCGAGATCAGGCTCATTGACGTCAACCGCACCTTATCTTTCCACAAGCTTCCCACCTTCACAGTGGATCAGGTCATGGAAGAGGTCATGCCAGCTATCGAGCGACTCCGTCCTCACATCTGTAATACTATCCCGCCTCTTTACCAGGCATGGAAAGATGGCAAAACCATTCTTTTTGAAGGAGCTCAAGGAAGCTTACTCGACATCGACTTCGGGACTTACCCTTATCTCACTTCCTCTAATACTACTGCAGGTGGGGCCTGTACAGGATCGGGGCTACCTCCGACAGCTATTGACCGCGTGATCGGAGTCTGTAAAGCCTACACCACACGCGTAGGAGAAGGTCCTATGCCGACTGAAAATGATGACATTTCAGCCTATTTCCACGCGCGTGGAATGGAATTTGGCGCCACTACCGGCAGACCACGCCGCTGTGGTTGGCTAGACACAGTCCTCTTAAGAATGGCCGTGATGGTTAATGGAGTCACCGACCTTGCCGTCACTATCCTCGATGGACTTGATGAAAAAGAATCACTTCAGATTTGTGTCGCTTACGAAATCGATGGAGAGCGCCATGATTTCCCACCAGCAAACCGTGCGGCATGGGATAAGGCGACTCCTATCTACGAAGAGCTCCCAGGCTGGCAGGCGGACACCACGTCCGCACGTAGTTGGGATGATCTCCCTGCAAATGCACAAGCCTACCTCAATCGCCTCAGTGAGCTTGTAGGAGCACCAGTTTCCTTTATTGGAAATGGCCCTGAAAGAGAGCAAACGATTATCGTTTAAGGGAGTATTAACTCCATTAGACATTTAAAAAGGGGCATTAAAAAACGCCCTTTTTTTATTTCCTGTTTTTGGGTATTAAAAAAGCAGCTCTTCCATATGAAAGAGCTGCTGTGAAATTGAAGTAAGAAGAGCTTAGTTACTCTACTTCTGTAAGCTTTAGATTGATATTCGCGTCCATATCCATGAAGCCTATTTCACCCATTGTGAGCTTCAGTTTCATATCGACCTTACTGTCCGTAAACTGACCTAAATCAATGTCAAAAGTAGACACCCCTTCATACTTTTCAGACTTAAACTTCATCTCCATTCCAGCTTGGTCCATTGTGCCGTCTAGTTCCCCTGTGAATCTAATCTTAGCTTTTTTATCATCGATAGAAACAAGTTCCATCTTTGTTTGAACCTCCACGAGTTCTTCTCCCCCACCAAGAGGCATCTCGATAACTTGCTCCCACTTATCACCTACCTTAACAGGCATTTCAGGAAGCATTTTTTGCTGCTGCTTAAGATTTTCCAGCATGTCATTGGGGCTGATTCCCATTTGAGCAAGTTGAGGATTCACTTCTACATCCTCTACTTCTAAGATTTGACCATCTTTATCTACAATCATTTTAAATTTTGAGTCTAGAAGAGGCTTCAAGGACTCACCCATCTGCTTTGCTACAGGGTCATTATTTTCCTTAGTAGAGTCATAGTTAATTTTCTGTCCCATTCCATCCATCTTCATCTTAAGAGAATCATAACCGAGCTTAACAGCGGCACCTTTTTCATGCTCCACAACCTCTTGGTCCATGTTCATCTCCATGTTCATCTCCATGTTCTGGACTTGTCCACCCATGTTTATTCCCATTAGCGTATCCATTTGATAGGATAGCTCATATTTATCGCCAGGAGCATACTTCATCTTAAGGGTGATAGCTTCTGCAAAAGAAGTTGCTGTTGATGCAAGAAGGCTAAGCCCAATAAGTGCTGATTGTAGTTTCATTATTTTTGTATTCTGTAGTTTGTTTCAAGCGTTCTCTACGCTTACGTGAGACCTACTTGTTGTAGATACTTTTTCCTGTGGAGAGTAAATCATCACATGCCTGTTTGAGGCGATCGCACAATCCTTGTTCCCCTTTCTTAATATAGGAGCGGGGGTCATAGAATTTTTTGTTTCCAACTTCGCCGTCTATTTTAAGCATCCCTTCAATATTCTCACAAACATGGTTCACAATAGGACGAGTAAAGGCATATTGCGTATCTGTGTCGATGTTCATTTTGATAACTCCGTATCCAAGAGTTTCACGGATGTCGTCGAGGTCTGAGCCTGAGCCACCGTGGAAAACAAGATCCATCTCCGCATCTTGACCATACTTTTCGATCACTACCGCTTGTCCGTCTTTAAGAATAGTTGGAGTCAGTTTTACTGAACCAGGCTTATAGGCTCCATGCACGTTACCAAATGTGGCAGCAAACATGAAACGGCCAATAGGAGCGAGAGTTTCATAGACCTGAAGCATTTCCTCAGGGCTTGTGTAAAGCTTTTCAGCAGGAAGCCCAGAAGTGTCGTGTCCGTCTTCTTCACCACCTACACAGCCAGCTTCCACTTCGAGGATGATATCTAATTCTGAGCACTCCTTGAGTAACTCCGCAGAAATTTTCATATTCTCATCAAGATCAACAACTGATCCGTCAAACATGTGTGATTGGAATAATGGGCCTTTTCCTTCTGCGATGCGCTCTCTTGAGGCTTCAAGTAAAGGCTTCAAGAAAGACTCCACCTTCTCTGGATGGCAGTGATCAGTATGCAAGGCTACAAGAATATCGTATTTTTCAGCAAGACGATGACAGGCTTCTGCAAGCACGATCGCTCCGTAGGCTTCGTCATTTATCCCAAGGCCTGAAGCGAACTTCCCTCCTCCTGTGGAAACTTGGATAATCCCATCTGAACCAGAATCTGCAAATGCCTTAAGGGCACCACTGATAGTTGATAAGGATGTGATATTTATTGCTGGATAAGCGTAGCCACCTTTCTGGGCGGCATCCAACATCTCTGCATATTGTTTTGGTGTTGCTACTGGCATTACGCTCTATTTGTCGCTCACCCCCTCTTCTAAAGCAAGTCTTAAAAGGGCCTACACAGAAACTCAGATTATCTTGAGCTATTCCAAAGCCCTATCGATCGTCTTTAATAGGTAGCTTTGAGTCCATAAAAAAAGCAGTGTGAGAAGCCCACACTGCTTTGTAAAATTTACGTAAAGCGTTACATTAACCTTGTGCTTTGAGGTCGTTAAACTTCTGGAAGCCTTCTTCAGGAGAAAGACCATCGTGAACCACACCCGCAACAGCTTGGATCATTGCAACTGGAGCCTCTGACTGGAAAACGTTACGTCCCATGTCCACACCCGCAGCACCACAATCGATAGCCTTACGACAGAGTTCAAGTGCTTCGAGCTCAGGAAGCTTCTTACCACCAGCAATAACTACAGGAACTGGAGTTGCCGCAACAACCTTTTCAAATCCTTCTGTGTAGTATGTCTTCACGATTGATGCACCGTTCTCAGCACATACACGTGAAGCCATTCCGAAGTAACGTGCATCACGTGCCATGTCTTTACCTACAGCTGTTACACCCATAACTGGGATACCGAGCTTCATTCCACGGTCAACAAGAGCTGAGAAGTTAGCGATTGTAAGCGCTTCAGTCTCTTTCTCACCTACAGAAAGCATTGCAGCCATAGCTGAAACGTTCATGCGAATCACTTCATCTTCAGAAACGAGCACATTGTCATTCATCTGAGTAAGGATAGTTGTTCCAGTATCTGTTCTCATACAAACAGGCTTAGAGCATGTTGGTGAGATGTTTGCGCGGATCATTCCACGGCAACCCATGAGACAGTCAGCATACTCAGCAAGTGGATCAATATTAATATCAATACGCTCAAGACCAGATGTAGGCCCCATAAGGAAACCGTGGTCAAACGCAAGCATCACTGTGCGACCTGACTTCTGATTAAAAATACGTGAAAGACGGTTCTTTAAGCCCCAGTCTGTATTGTTAAGACCTTTAAGGTAAAAACCTTCTGTAGAAGCTGGTGTATCAAGACCAAATCTATTTCCTTCTCTGATATCATCTGTATCTGCCATAGTATTATGTTTTCTATATTTGTTAAGAGTGTTTTGACTCCTATGAGCCTTAGGGTTTTTGGGGCTACCCCCTTTTCTCCAGAGATAGATATATAAAAATTGAGTCGCTTTGAAAAGAAGATTTAAAAAAAACTATACCATTCCCGCCCTAAGCGTGAGCCTCCTTTTACTCACTTAGTTAATAAAGCTCAAATAGTTCTCAATTCTCACCTCACTTCATCGGTTTAATCGATGAATTCATTGAAAAAATATATTCTTTACTTATCTAGGTTTTACTAAGATCTGCTAATGCTTTATTCACTCAAATTTGTCCTTCTTGCACTCATTTCCCTCCTCAGCTCTTGCAGCATAGGAAAGGAATCACCCACGGAAATCACCTCGACTCATACTCCCCTGGTTTATTCTCCTGATTATAAAATTTCGTTAATGGGGCTAGAGCGACTCCACCCCTTCGACATTGGAAAGTATGATAAAATTTATAAACAGCTCAAAAAGGATGGTATCGCCACCAAAGCTAATTCCTTTGTCCCTGAAAAACTCAGCACCGAGCAACTTCTCCTCATCCACTCCAAAGCCTATCTCGACAGTCTCGAAGACCCCAAACAGGTCGCACAGTATCTCGAAGCTAGTATCCTAAAGCGTGTCCCTAAGCGCCTCATGAAAACCAATGTGGTAGATCGCTTCATCCTCTCCTCCGGGGGCACAATAAAAGCGGCCGAGCTTGCCTTGGAACATGGCTACGCAGTCAACATCGGAGGTGGCTACCACCACGCAAAGCCTGAAAAAGGAGAGGGCTTTTGCATTATCGCAGATGTCCCTATCGCCATCCGCCAACTACAAAAAGAGAAAAAAATCAAACGTGCACTCATCATCGACACCGATGTCCACCAAGGGAATGGCACTATCGCCTGCCTCCCTGATGATCCGAGCACCTATACCTTTTCTATGCACCAAGGGGATATCTACCCCACCCCCAAGGAGGTTGGAGATCGGGATATAGAGCTTCCCACTAATATGGGCGATGAAGCTTACCTAAAGATTCTCGAACAAGAGCTCACCACCTTATTCACTAAGGCAAAACCTGACATCGTCTTTCACGTTGCAGGATGTGACGCTCTTGCAGGTGATCCTCTGGCCTCTCTCACGATGAGCCATGAGGGGATTCAAAAGCGTGATCTCATGATCGCCCAAGCCTGCCATAAGTATCAAGTCCCCTACGTCATGACTATGTCAGGAGGCTATAGTAAACATGCTTGGAAAGCTCAGTATCTGGGGATCAAAGCTGTAGACGCCTGGGCACAAAAGAATCCTATTAAGAAAAAATAACAGCCTTTATTGCTCAGCCGCTAACTTTGCCCTGATAATCTCGCGACATTCATTACTACAGAAGCGTTCTGTTTTTCCTTCACACTCCTCGCAGAGAAAGTGCTGTTCGTTACAAGCCTTATTAGCGCAGTTCACATAGCGTTCACAAGGAGTATCACAGGCCACACAGCGAGCAACAACACTTGGGTTCACCTGATTCACAGGAATTCCAATCCGTTTATCGAACACATACATCTGGCCCTCGAAGTCTTTCCCCTGAGTCTTCTCATCCTTAGAGTACTTTACGATGCCCCCATCTAACTGCACAACATCTTCAAAGCCTTCACGTAAGAGATAGCCGGAGAATTTCTCACAGCGGATTCCCCCAGTGCAGTAAGTCATGATTTTTTTTCCCTCAAATAGGTGGCGATTTTCACTAATCCACTGTGGGGTGTCACGGAAGTTTCTTACCTCAGGTAAGACCGCTCCCTTAAAGTGTCCTAACTTATGTTCGTAGTCATTACGGATATCTACGATTACTGTATTTGGTCCCTGCATCGCCTCATGCCATTCCTCTGCGGAAAGATGCTTTGCGGTAGTTTCAAGAGGAGAAAAATCTTCCTCTCCTAAGCCAAGGGTCACGATCTCCTCACGTGCCTTGATCGATAAACGAGGAAATAAATGCTCCTCCGCAGGATCTACCTTGAACTCCGTTTTTTCTGTCCGTGGATCACCTAACATGTAATCCATATATTTTTTGCAATTGTCAGTCGTCCCAGAAACGGTTCCATTGATCCCTTCTCTTCCGATCAGAACTCGACCTAACAGGTCATTTTCTTCGCAAAACACTCGATGTTCCTCCCTGTATCCCTCGGGATCTTCAACCGGAGTGTAGAGGTAATACAGTAAAACTTGATACGGTGAAGGTACTTCGTTCATGACATCTGATAGCTGTGTAGCTTATGCTTCAATCTCTTCTCCACCCACGTGGAATCCAATCCGCCGCTTTGGCTTTTTAGGCTCATCTTCCTCGTCCTCCACTTTACGAGTGTAGCACAGCACCTGAAGGCTCGCCTGATGAGAGATAAACATGACAGGGTCTTTCTCTAACAAACCCTCTATCACCACACTCGAATGCCCATCTTCCCCCACACTTAATACCTCGACAATGTCCCCAGTCGGTAAAAAAGTGAGGATTACAGGCTCAAGATCATTGGGAAGCATTTCTCTCCACCGAGAAATCCTCTGTGCTAGGCGCTTCACGAACTCCCCCGCAGATTCAAACTTATGCTCTTGTTCCTTTGGCTTAGACGCTAAAAATTCTTTCACGTTCGGAATGTCCCCAGCACCGGGAAGCGATAAATAAGGTTTTCTAAGGTTCAAGTCAGACATGATATTTATAAGGTTATAATAATAGGCTATCTAAAAAAATTACGATCTTTACTTTTGTTTCTCAATCATCGCGTAGGCGTTGTGATTGTGGATCGACTCAAAGTTCTCTGCTTCGACCTTATACCAAGTGATATTATCTTGCGCATTCGATCTCGCCGCAACATTACGCACCAGATCCTCTACAAACACAGGGTTATCGTACGCCCGTTCTGTAACTGCTTTTTCATCTGGTCTCTTGAGTAGTGAGTAAAGTTCACAGCTTGCAGACTGCTCCACGAGATCAATCAAGTCTTCAATCCAGATCGGTTGTTTAGACCTTACGGAATACGTAACTAGCCCGCGTTGGTTATGCGCACCGTAATCAGAAATTGCTTTTGAGCATGGGCAGAGTGTCGCTACAGGCACCATCACAGTGTGAATAAAGTCACGTGAACCGTCACTCCCAGCCTCTACCTCAAACCTCACTTGATAATCTAACAAACCACGTTTCCCTGTCACAGGCGCTGCCTTTGAGCGGAAAAAAGCGAAGTCAAATTCCACATGTGCACGTGAAGCATTCAGCACATCTAACATCTCACACGGAACTTTATGCAGTTCACGCACGTCCAAGCAATTGCCATGTGCAGAAAGCACCTCGACAAAGCGGCTCATGTGCGTCCCTTTAAATTCCTTAGGAAGATCCACGGCAAGCGCTACCGTAGCCACTGTCCGTTGGTTATTCCCTTCTTTTTCTTTTACTTCCAAGGGAAAGCGGAGAGCTTTCACCCCCACTCGATCGATCGCTATATTACGATCATCACGCTCATTCTGGGTATCCTTTAGTTCTTCCATACTCGTTAAAATATTAAGTGCTTAGCCGTAGCGGCAAAAAAGCGGCTATCGAGCCGCTTTTGATATGTTATGAGAGGTAAATCAATTGTTTTTTTAAGCTGGAGCTCCCACAACTTCTGGAGAAAGCGGTTCCCCGTCGTTCTTTTCCTCTTTCACCTCTGATTTTTCGAAGGTATCAGCTGCTGGGGCCAAGGGTGGCTCTGGTGGCTCTGGCGGGCTCGGTGGATTATCCATTTCACCTTTTTCAAGGATGTCTTGGATTTGTCGACCATTGAGTGTTTCAAACTCCAGCAAGGCTTGGCTCACATTTTCCAGCGCTTCTCTATTTTCGGTGAGAATATCCATCGCTCTACGGTATGCGGAGTCGATAAATTCCTTAATCTCATCATCGATTTTTTGAGCGGTGCTCTCTGAATATGACTTATTGGCAGCCATGAACATCTCTTGATTCTCATCGCCTCCATAATCAACCATTCCAAGGTCGCGGCTCATTCCCCATTCACACACCATTTTACGGGCGATGTTTGTAGCCTGACGGATATCTCCCATCGCTCCATTTGTGACATTTCCAAACTTAATTTCTTCCGCAACTCGTCCGCCCATTGCCACACAAAGTTGGTCAATCAGCTCAGCCTCACGGTAGTTAAACTTATCTTCATCAGGAAGGAACATTGCCATCCCTAGAGCGGGGCCACGAGGAATAATGGTCACTTTATGCAGACTGTCCGTGTGATCACACACGAGGTTACAGATCGCGTGCCCTGCTTCGTGATACGCTGTATTTTCCTTATCCTTCTCAGACATGGCTAATGAGCGTCTCTCTCTTCCCCATCTGACCTTATCACGTGCTTCTTCAAGTTCGGCAACCGTGACTTCTTTTAGGCCTTTACGTGCCGCAAGTAAGGCTGCTTCGTTAATAAGGTTAGCCAGTTCTGCACCAGAGAAACCTGGAGTCCCTCTTGAAATAGTCCCAAGGTCTGTATTTTCCTTAAGTTTGATTTTCTTTCCATGCACTCCGAGGATTTGCTCGCGGCCTTTGTAATCTGGAAGTGCGACGGTTACCTGACGGTCGAATCTTCCAGGACGGAGTAGCGCTGGATCGAGAACATCTGGGCGGTTCGTCGCGGCGATGATAATCACCCCACTACGTGCATCAAACCCGTCCATCTCTACGAGGAGGGCATTGAGTGTTTGCTCACGTTCATCATGTCCACCTCCATGACCTTGACCACGGTGGCGACCCACGGCGTCAATCTCATCGATAAATACAATACATGGAGAATTCTTTTTCCCCTGCTCGAACATGTCGCGCACACGGCTAGCACCGACACCGACAAACATCTCTACGAAATCTGATCCAGAGATAGAAAAGAACGGCACATCCGCTTCCCCAGCAATCGCGCGGGCAAGGAGTGTCTTCCCTGTTCCAGGAGGGCCTACCATGAGGACACCCTTAGGGATATTTCCTCCGAGCTTTTCAAATTTCTTAGGGCCTTTAAGGAAGTCTACAATTTCATAGAGCTCTTCCTTAGCTTCTTGGATACCTGCTACGTCCTTGAATGTGACCTTATTTTTATCCTGTGAAAGGAGGCGTGCTTTGGATTTCCCGAAGCTCATTGCCCCTTTCCCCGCATTTTTCATTTGGAAACGGAAGATGAAGATAATGATAAGAACAATGAGGAAAATCGGTAGCAAGCTGATAAGAATGTCTGCCCATCCACCACCACTATGGCCATAGTTAGATGTAGTTTCCTTAAGAAAATCACGTTTCTCACTACCAAGCGTAGCGAGGTTTTCCACCATATTAAAATCTACAAACTTAACTCCTAGTTCGATGTCTTTATCAGTGACTGCGATCCCATCTTTACTTGCTGCTTTTTTAAACGCATCTGCATCTAAGGTTGCATACGTTAGTGTCTGACCTACGAGAAATGCTCTACCTGTCTGATCCGTAGCTTTCACCACCTCGACTGCACCTAATTCGTCTCTAAAAAATGACTTCCGTAGCTGGTCTGCCGTCAGTTTTGAAACTGTGACCTCTGAGCTCTCTGTATTTGCCGCTTTAATGACTGCGTCGAAGTCTGCCTCGTAGCGATAATTGCTGATCTTTAAATTTGGGAGAGATTCAAAAATTGCTACGTCTGCGGGAGAATTTAGCTCTGCAATGAAGGGACTCTTCTTCTCCACCTTGCTCATATCACGCATGTCGAGGTAGTTGAACTTGCCTTGCACCGTCCCAATCGTTGCACTCTTCTTGGTCTTAAATGAGGAAATGAACTGCTCTTCGTTTATCTTCTGCTCTAATCTGTACTTCTCTCTGATCGCCTTATTATTTCCTTCATCAGACTTGTATTGCCCTTCGGTGTATAGGTTTCCTGAGAAATGTTGCTTTTCATACTCAGCAAAATCAAAGGTCTTGTTCCCACCACTCGAGCTAATCTGATACGCAGCAAAAAGAATCACCATCGCCACAGCAAAAAGCGTAATTACACGCCAGTTGAAGCCTCCTCCTTTTTCATTAGAGGCTGACGGTTTTTTCCCAGTTGGGCTAGGTGGCGGTTCCGGTGGTCTTCTATTTGACATGATTTATGATAATTAATCCGTTCTTTAGATGACGGCACCACAAAGAGAGCCTTCTTGAACGAAGTGGGAGTAAACTAAGGCAGGTTTTAAAAAAGGGAATTCTTTTTTTATTGGTAACGTGTAAATATCGTCAATTAAGAGCCATGTTTTACTCAGAAAACGGGTTGATTTGGAAAAGTGATTTAGACATCTTAACTAAATCTGCTAAAAATACCCCTATGAACCTCAAATCCTCCACCGATGCTTTCCTCTTCTACCTCGCTACTGAGCGTGGACTTTCCCCAGCCTACCAGAGTTCCGTCCAGCAGAGTTTGGAGTGGCTCGGCAGATTCTTAGAAAAAGAAAAAATCACTTCCCTCCTCGAACTCGGCACGGATGAACTCAGTGTCTTTCTTAGCTCTAGAAAAAAAGACGGGATTAATACGGGCTCTCTACGTGTCACCACCGTCCATCTCAAAATCTTTTTTAGATTCCTCGTCAGTCGCAAAAACTTCCCCGTAGACATCGCGGAACCCCTCCTTTCTCAGAAACCAGGTCAGCATTTACCCGAAGTGCTCCACGTGGAAGAAATCTCCACTCTCCTAGACTCGATCGATACAATGGCCCCTCTAGGTATGCGTGACGCAGCGATGCTTGAGCTTTTCTATGCTTCAGGATTACGCCTTTCAGAGTTAGCTAATCTCACACTCGATCAGATCGACCTCGACGATCGCTTCCTCCGCGTCACGGGAAAAGGTAATAAAACCCGCCAAGTTCCCGTGGGAAAACGTGCCATCGACGCCACTCAGCTTTATCTCTCTCGTGAGCGCCCCACCTTGATAAAACCAAAAACTCGGTCGCACGTTTTTCTCTCTATTCGAGGAGGTCCACTCAGTTCCGAGCGCCTACGTGAGATCGTTAAAAAACGTGCCGCCAACGCTGGCATCAAGAGCACTATGTACCCCCACCTCCTTCGCCACTCCTTTGCCACCCACCTTCTCCAAAACGGGGCTGATCTAAGAGTCATTCAAGAAATGCTCGGTCACGCCGACATCTCGACTACCCAAATCTACACTCATGTGGAACAAAAACAGCTCAAGCAAGCTCACAAATCTTTCCACCCAAGAGGTTAGATACCTACCCTGCACACATAAAGAAAAGCTTACGCTTGCAAGTTCCCACATCTCGACTTTGACTGATTGCGATGGAGCTTAGGGAATTTGCTGAAAGAGTGCTAATGGGAACAACTTTAGACGAAAAGCTAAAGCTCAACCCTAGTATCATCACCGACAGCTCTCCCGGAACAGCTATCACCCTTCCCGACCTCCCAGGCAGACCTCAGGAACTCATCATGGCGCCCAAAGATGCCCGAGGAAATTTCCCCGGAGTCAAGCATCTGGAAAACGAGCTTGAACGTGGCAAAATGATGCACTTCCTGGCCAATCACGAACTCCTCGCCACCGAGCTGATGGCTTTGGTTCTCTTACGCTTCCCAGACGCTCCTAAGGAATTTCGCATGGGTGTTTTTGAAACTCTGAAAGAAGAACAGGCTCACACCTTAATGTATATGCGGCAGATGAAGAACTGCGGGATCGAATTTGGCAGTCTACCAGTGAATGATTACTTCTGGCGGATGGTCAGCCCAATGGAACAACCCATCGACTTCGTCACCCGCCTCTCACTCACCTTTGAGCAAGCCAATCTAGATTTCTCTAAACACTATGCCACCCTGTTCCGTCAAATTGGAGACACCTCTACCGCCAAGGTCTTAGAAAAAATTTACCACGATGAGATCGAGCACGTGGGACATGGTTTAAAATGGTTCAAGCTTTGGAAAGAAAAGGAACAAAGCGACTGGCAAGCATTCAAAACCTACCTCAGCTTCCCTCTAGCCCCGTCCAAAGCCAAAGGAATGGCTCCCTTTAATAGAGAAGGTCGAAGAGCCGCTGGGCTCAATGAAGAATTCATACGCGAACTAGAATACAGTGAAGGCTCACGTGGCCGCACCCCTAATGTGCTGCTCTTTAATGCCAATGCAGAAGGCTACGCAAAAGCAGATGCCTGCTCCCTACCTTACAGCCCTAAGCAAGCAGAGCGCACGCTGGACCTCGACCTCGAAATGCTCCCCCTCACCTGGGCGAGAAGAGA
>JALZVA010000214.1 GCA_023301335.1 Akkermansiaceae bacterium | reverse complement strand
CTGGTGTCGAAAGAGACCAGGGTGGTTGAAGTTTTGAAGAAGAGTGTAAGAGGGGATAATTTACCGTGAATGAAGCCAGGGACTGTAAAATTTACTATTTTTTTAGACTTTGAATATAAGAGTTAAAACTCTAATTTTTTTGTATATACCTGTATTTTAGCTTGTTGTGAATTGTTTGTGAGTGTTTGGCATAGAATGAGCAATAGATTAGAAGAACCTTAACCTTATTAACTTATTATGAAAAATTCACCTACAACACTTAGTAAAACTGTTTTAGTCATTGGGAACCTTATTGAAAAGGAAGATGTGCTTCAGATGGTAGACGTGATTGAGCGCGTTACAAAGAAAGCAGCAGTGCGTTTCGTCATTGCTGGGCCATTAAATAATAAAAAGCTCTGGACGACTGAGATTAATAAACGCGGAGTTGATCAAGCAATAGAATTCAGAGCTGTGATACACCCCAGTGATCTAGCCTATCATTTGAGAGGGTGCGACCTTCTTTTAGATTCTACAGAAGCAGGGAGTAGAGGGATCGAGGCGCATGAGCTTGCCGTTTTAGAGGCGATGCGTTTTGGTAAGCCTGTAGTCACCTCAAAGAGCCTTGAAGAAATAAAGGTGGTCGAGCATTGCAAGACGGGGATCATCATTGACACAAAGAGCCCAAGAGAGATTTGTGCAACAGTAGTGAGACTTTTTGAAAATGAGAGAATGACCAAGGAATTAGCCAAGAGAGGGAAGCACTTCGTCACTGGCATATTTGACTTTTCTGCCTTCTCACTCGGATCTTTAGCCTCTTATAAGAAAGTAACAAATTTTGCACATTAAATCTTATAAAGCATATGAAAATTAAATTTATATTGGTTGTAATTGCAGTTGCTCTGGCTGGACTAGCTCTAGCTGAGCAGCTGCAAGAAGCTTTCTTGGTGATGCGGGAGGTGGATGCAGGCTTAGCTCTTTTCTGCTTAATCGGGCTTGTTGGGTATCAATTACTGAACTCTTGTTTATGGAGGGATGTATTATTCTCAATGGGGAGGAAGGTATCTCGCTACGCCTCCGCTAGAGTATGGATCGAATCTGAGTCCTTAAAGTGGCTTCCTGGTGGAGTTTGGAGTTATGGATCTAGAGTTATTTTAGCCAAGCAGCTTGGGGTGAAAAAAACAGAGGCCGCAATGAGCATGCTCTGGGAAGTGATGTTAACGAATATTTCATGGGCTATTTTAGCAGCGAGTGTTGTTTTTTCACCTAGCTTATTATCTGTGTTCTCAGAGTGGTTGAAGACCTTGCACCTAGGAGGTGTGGGGGTGCTCATGGTTGGCACAGTTTCAGCCCTTATCCTACTTGCGGGAGCCTTCTACATCTTCCGTGCTAAAGCTGTGAATGTATTGAAAAGCCTCTCTGTGGTGAGGCAAGTGAATGGGAGAATCTCTACGCTAGTAGTCGCTAAATACACCCTTTTGAACACTTTAAATCTCAGTTTGTTTTTCACTCTCTGTATGGCCGTTCCTGGGGTTGAGATCACTTGGTTAGATGCAGTTGCTGTGGGAGCATTATCTTGGTTGGTGGGCTTCTGGGCAATTGGAGTTCCTGGAGGGATTGGAGTGCGGGAGGCCTTCATGGTCATTTTACTGAGTAGCTTCATGCAGATTGAAATAGCCATGGCCGTGGCAATCTTATGGAGAGTGATTCAAATGCTTTCTGAAATCATTGGAGTCGTGCTCGTGATGAGCACTCGGTCTAACAAACATTACACAAAAGGAGGGAAACATTATGAAACTATTTAAATCAGTTATCACACTTAGTCTTGGATTGATTCGGCAGAATATAGGGATTCTTATGATGCTGCTAGTGGCGAGTATCGGACTAGTGGCGCTCACTATCACTGTGATAGGTCCTGCTTATAGTTCTGATAGTAACCAGCTGTATAGCTCATCACTCGGGTCTCCATCAATGCAGCGTAAATTAGGAAAGCCACTTCCTGTGAAGGTAGCGAAGGTGGAAACCGTAACGATCACAGACCGGATTATAGGGGAAGGAATTTGTGCGAGTAAGCCAGTTTTAGTGCCTATTGTGCCGATGGCGAGCGTGAAGGAGGTCTATGTAGAGGAAGGCGAGCAGGTGGTGAAAGGTCAACTTTTAGCTTGGTTAGATGATTCAAAAATAAGAATCAAATATGAGTCTGCAAAGTTAGCGGTATCTACTGCACTTGCCGAGCTTGAGCGTGTGCGCTTAGGTTCCACTTATATCTTGGCTCAAGAGAGACCCGAAATGGAAAAGATCAATGTGAACTCTGTAAGAGAACAGTATCAGGGAGCAAAAGAAAAACTCACACGTTTTCAAAGAGCATATGATAAAGGTGTGGTCTCTAAAATTAAATTACTAGAGGTGAAAAATGAATACACTCTAGTGAAAGAAAAAAATGAAAGAGCTAAAGTCTTAATGAAGATGGCAGAGAGCGGTGTAGTGCAGAGTAAGCAGATTGCTGAAAATGCAGTGGCTGATGCAAAAAAAGCCTTAGCGCACCGAGAAAAGGAATTGGAAGCTTTCAAAGTCTATTCCCCTGCAACGGGAATCATGGATAGGGTCTTAATCAATGAAGGAGAGTATAATCAAGATAGTGGTAAGCCTGGGTTTTTAATAGCCAAAGGATTATGGTTCGAGGCATTTCTTGACCAGAGTGACTTCAGTAAGGTGAAAAAAGGACTGCACGCTTCTATTTCCTTAGAGTCTTATCCAGGGGTGCCGATCGGTGCAGTCGTGGAGCAGGTGAAGCCCATTGTGAGTTTCCATTCTGGAGGTCCTGAGATTTCCCGTCCCTTACGTCCACGTGGCTCTGGCTCTCCAGAATGGGCTGCGACCTTTAAGGTGAAGATAGCTATCAACTCTGAAGGCGGGAAAATTACTCCAGGGATGACTGGATTTGTTAGATTAGAGAATGAAAAAAGAGTGCTCACGGTGCCGCGCGCAGCCATGAACTCTATAGCCGCAGGAAAAGGCGTGGTCTATGTAGTCACTGAAAAGGGGCAGTGGAAGCTGCGCGAAGTGACAATTGGGAAGGTGAATACAAGTAAGGTCGAAGTTCTTGATGGTATCTCTGCTGGGGAAAGGGTAATAGTAGAGGGGCATTGGGGACTTAAAGAAAATGATCGTATTAAAGTGGTTAAAGACTGATCTAGATTGGCTACCAAAACTGGTGAATTACAGCGCGGTATTGATCGCCGTGCTGTTGATTATCCAAGGTTTTAGGGTTGACTGGTGGGCTTTTCCAATGCTTGAAGAGGGTGGAATGAGGACGCAAGACGCGTCATCAAGTGGGTGGTTTAAGGGCGTGTTACTTGTGCTTTATGTCCTTATGGTGGCAGTAATAATCTACCGTAAAAAAATGGACTTAAAACTTCTAAGCGTAGGTTTAGTATTTGTTATTTTTACAGGGCTTTATTACCCCAGTTACCTTGGGCAGAGAGATGTGAAGAGCATAGGGGATGCAGCATGGCTACAACAGCAGCATGATAATATGACGTGGCTCGGCGGGGATGTTTACCGAGCGCATTCAGAGAGAAGTCTGGGTTGGGGGCAGGGAATCAACGCTCAGGATCCACCCTCCCGTTTAGCGGTGTACCGTCCACCGACAGGAAATTTAAGCGTAACACGATTGGACGATTGGATCTGGTGGCTGGGCTACGGGCCGAGTTTTACTCAGTTTGTTGGGAAAGGATGGTTTTACAGCATAACAGGTGCAGGCTTGTTATTGATTTGCACGTTCGGGCATCGCTGGAGAATAGAGAGTTCTTTAGGACGGAGTTTATTACGACAGTTATCGTTGCAGAGCGGAGTGCTCTGTTTGCTCACGATTATACTGGCAGTGACGCCTATCTTTTTGGCGAATAGTGCTTTGAAAAAAGCAAAGGTATTTCTGAGTGAAGGCGAGTTTGAAAAAAGCCATACAGCTCTTACTCAGGCTGTGGATTACCTACCGACACTTATGTGTGACACAGGGATAATCCGCCAAATGGGCTATTTAGAGCATCGCCTTAGAAGGGAAGGTGGAAGCCACCTCGCGCTGTTTAAAATCTATCAGCATGAAAAAGAAGGGTACTACCAGAGAGGAAGAAAGGAGTTACTAAATTTAGTTGAAAGGTATGATGATTTAGAAGTGCACGTGCAGCGTGAGGTGCTACGGCAGCAACTCCGGGTCGCAGTTAATGAGATTAACTCAAGTCGTGAAAAGTACGCATTGGAACGCTTAGAGATGATTGAGGCGAAATTCCCCTCGGCTATTCAGGCAATGTTCCATGCTCAATTGATCGCCCTCAAACTTGGAGATATAGACGGTGTGAGAGAGAAGCATGAGAAATTGTTAGATGTCTATCAATGGATAAAGAGTAAAAATAAGAGAGGCGTGTTAGCGGTGTCTTATCTAATGCTGGCACAGGCAGAGTTGAAATCAGGAAACGCACAGAAGGCGGCTGAGGCGAGGAGGAAATCAAAGGGCCTATGAGATTAAGAATAACATGGCTCACTAAATTGAGTCTTCCTTTACTGGGAGCCTTAGCTGTTATTCTTGGATGGTGGATGGCTATAGTGAAGCCTGCCTCAGTAGTAAAAATCTATACGCATAGTGCACCAGAAGGTGCGGAGTGGATAGCGAGCGAGGAAGCGACCCAATACACGGGATGTTTTAGAAAAGATCTTACGACAAGTGTGGAGGTGCAGCGTGCATGGATAGCAGTGAGTACCTATGGTGGATTTGAGCTTATCTGTAATGGAGACTCAGTAGGGGCTCAGACGTTATGGAGACCGACACGGATGTTTCAAAATGGACTAACAGAGTCGGGGCAACGACTGAGTCATGATCCACCTATAGTAGCGTATAACTTCCCAAGAGAATACCAGTGGTCAGGGCACAAAAATGACCAGATGGTGACTTTTTTTGATATCACGAGTTATTTAAAGAAGGGGAAAAATACGATCGGGATTGAGGTGGAGTCGCGACTCCCGCAGCCGAGCGTCATGGCCTTTGGTGAGGTACTATTGACTACGGGTGAAGTGATCCCCCTGAGGACGGACGCTAGCTGGATGGCGGAGCCTGTGGCGAAGGAAGTGGGGACGAATAACTGGGCATTACCAGTAGT
>JALZVA010000213.1 GCA_023301335.1 Akkermansiaceae bacterium | reverse complement strand
ACCGAGAATACAGGGATCAGCAAAATACGAATGATCGTGATATAATTTGCCAAGGTCATAGTTGAAAATAGCGGAATCTGGTAGATAGTAGATGATCAGCGACCTGTAAAGAGGCGAGATGGAGTGAATGCCGTAAATATGTAAAAAGTGTAAATGAGAACTCAAAGCAACGCAATTAGTCTTGCACGAATAATCCACAGCCCTTATCTCCACAGCGTGAAAAGGCTTTGTATTCTTGGGTGCGCCGCACTGTCATTTGTATTTTCTTCATGTGGAGGAGATAAAAAGACTGAGGTGATCACTGAAACACGTGCAGAAGTAGAAGAGTTTGACCAGTTGGGTGTGTATCCAACCAAATTTGAAGAAGGCTGGCGGATTATTGGTTCCACCTCTGGAGGGGGATTTGGAAGCTTTTTAACCTTCAGAGTTGGAGAGCATTCTAAGGCGACACTTTCCTTAGGCCTGAGTGATACCTATTTAGCGAATATTAACCGCTGGAAGGAACAATTTGGAAATACCAAGGTGGAACGCCTGCCAGAGTATGAAAGCATTGTTATGTTTGACGAGGAAGGAATACTAGTCCCTGAGTTTGGTACATTTAGAGGGGTGCAAGAAAACTGGGGAATGTTGGCAGCTACCATTATTCATTCTGAGTATGGGCTTTGTGTGCTGAAGCTCACGGGTCCCAAGGAAGAAGTGGAAGCGCAGAAAGAAGCGATCGTGAACATGGCCGCTTCGTTGAGACAGAGAATCTTTACAGAACAGGAATAAACGATGGCTAAAAAGAAACGCACAGCGTGGCAATGGTTTGTCCGTATTATTGCAGGATACGAGATTACGATTGTGAGTATTTTGTTACTCCTGCTCATTGTCTTCTTTAGCACGCTTGAGCAGGCAGAGGCAGGGCTGTATGTGGTGAAACAACGCTATTACGCATTTGATGCATGGTTTGTGCAGCCTGAGTTACGTGGAGGTTTAGTGCCTCTCATTCTACCAGGAGCCTATTGGGTGTGCGTGGTATTCACTATTAACCTCATTGCAGGAGGGATTGTTAGGATGACTGCACTGTTTCTTAAAAAGCTAGATTCCCCGACTCCGAAGTTAGCGAAATTTACGAAATTTATAGGTATTTTTATCTCCCACATGAGTATGGCTACGCTGATGATTGCTGGGGCTGTCGACTACCATCTTTCCTCGACCACGATGTTAGCTGTGAGTGAAGGGGAGTCGAATCAGGTGGGTGAGTCAGACGAGGATGTAGTGATTGAAGTTTCCGAGATTGTCGACGGAGTCTCCACGCGCGTGCATGTGATCGGAAATGATCAAATTGGAAGTATGATTTTAAATGGTGAGGCATCTAGCTTTTCCTCTCGGGTGAAGCAGAAGACGTTTACCTTTGAGAATTTCCCTTTCCACTTAGAATTTGATGGATGGTATAGAAATGGAAGAGTCTTGCCTGCCTCAGAGCGAGGTAAAGAAGGGGACGGGCCGGTGGTCGATGGGATGTTTGTCCGAGCTGCGGAGCTGCTCACCATTAGTGAAGGTGAGCGTATTAACCAGTATAACCAGAGTGTAGAGCAATCGAAGCGTAGGTATTCACGGAATGTTTCAGCATCTTATCTTAATGTTGTGTCTAAGGATGGTGAATCGCAGCAAGTGGTTCTCTTTGATAATTTTAGGAACCCTTCTACAGTAACGATGGATGGGAAGACCTATGGGTTCAGGATCTGTCATCGTCGCACGATCCTTCCCTTCGAGGTTGCACTTAGACGCTTAGAGGTGCAGAAATACCAAGGTTCTTTAATGGCACGTGAGTATGTGAGTAATATCACCTATGAAATCGATGGAGGAAAGAATAAGGCGAAGATTTCAATGAATGAGCCATTGCGCTACGGAGGATACACCTTCTATCAAGCTCGATGGGACCCGCTAACAGCAGATACAGAGCTGAGAGAGAAAGAAATTGCGAAGCAAAAAGAGGCTGGGAAAGAGCCTAGTTTTACCGATGATACCCGATTCCAGTCAGTTTATCAGGTGGTTTATAATCCAGCGGATAAATGGCCAGAATACTGTGTGTATGTATGCGGAGTTGGGCTATTGATACATTTTGTGGTGAAATTGATTATGTTCACTTTAGCTAGCTTTGAACGAAAGGAGACGTGTGAAAAATAAAAAAACGAGATGGTGTGTGTTCTGTATCCTATTGTTAGGGATAGCAGCTATTGCCGTTGTGGCGATTAGGGGAAGCTTAGTGCCAAGAACTGTTCCTAAAGTAGCATCTTACGAACCTTGGAGCCCTGAGTTAGTCGAATTGGTGGAGGCGATGCCAGTGCAAGAGGGTGGGAGGCTAAAGCCATTCTCTACCTGGTCGATGTTCCGTTTATACTCGATTCATTCGAAGCGTAAGATCAAGATCGAGGTCGAGGGGGAGAAAGTAACAATCTCTCCTACGGAGTGGATGTTAGACTGTATCTTTAGACATGAGGTAGCAGATAGTCTGCCTTCTTTCCGCGTGGAAGACTCACAGATCGCAGAAGCCTTATCGATTCAGACTGGGACCTTCAGGGATCGTCACGGAGTAGAGGTCTACAAAAAGAAAAGAGATCTATACACCTATGATGAGATCTTTACAGAGGAGTTTAAAGAGAGCTTCGCTGCCCTAAACGAAACGCGTAAGGAGAATTTGGCAGAAGGAAAAGTGCTAAAAGGCTTTGATCAGCTAAAGATGAATCTGGTGACCAGTATTTGGAACTACACCTTACAGAAGCATGTCTTGGAAATGGTGGATGGCTTTACGCAGGATATTTATAAATTACAGCTGATCGATGGGATTGCACGTGAGTTAGGCACGGAGTTTTCTAATGAAGAAAAAGGACTACAGTGGGGAAAATACTTAGCGAATCAGATAGAAAGCGCACGTGAAGAACATGGCAGTCACTTGAGTGATGACGCAATCATGGCGATGAATGCTAAGACTGTGAGAGAAAAAGGACTTGAGGAGATGAAGCAAAAGCTTGGTGGAAATCCTTCTCAACAAGAGCTTGAAGCGTACTTTAAGGAAGCCTTAAACGAGACGATTCTGAATACTAAATTGGCTTTACTAAGCGGTAGGTTATCAGATGCATCAATTTGGAATGACTCCCAATTTTTAGAATTACGCATGATGCCTGCTGCTCTTGAAGATGACTATACATGGGTTTCGCATAAGGCCGCGATGAAGTGGTTTATGACAGAGGCAGTGTCTGCTGGCCCAGATGAGAGAGTAAAGATCACTCAGGCATTATCTGAATTTTCAACGTGGGCGAATTTTAAATTCGTTTACGATAACTTTGGTGAAAAACCTCTGTTGGCAAAACTTAGGAACTATAAAACCAAAGTTGAAAATGCGGTATCAAAACGGGGTGAGGACCTTAGTTTAGTACAGTCTGAGGTCAGGTATTATGAGAAGAAATATTACCATTATGCACTTGGATTCTTTTTCTTAGGAGTGATGAGTATGATCTTACTACTTCCCGCACCTCATTCTACTTATGGGAAAGTGCTGGGGTATATAGCGATAGTTTGTGCCTTGATCGCGACAGCTTACGTGGTAGCCGCACTTATTCACCGTGGGGTGATCATGCAGCGCTACCCTCTGGGGAAACTATATGATACGATATTGGTGAGCACTGCTGTGTTAGTGAGTGTGCTTTGCTTCATGGAGTTACTCTCTCGCCGCAAGGTGTGTATCGGAGTGGCAGTGACTTTTGGGTTGATTGGGATGTTCCTCGCGCGTAGTTTTGAGGTAGGGAATGGTTCTGATACCTTAGCTCCTCTACAGGCTGTGTTGAACTCCGACTACTGGTTGATCACGCATGTGACCTGTATTATTATCGGTTACGCAGGTGGTTTAGTCGCAGCTGGGATTTCTACGTTTTATATCCTTGCACGAGTCACGGGCATTGATGAAGGGGATAAGTCATTCCGCAGAGCCATGACGCGTCTAGCATATGGAGCTGCGTGTTTCACCCTGATCTTTAGTTTGATTGGAACTATTCTTGGAGGCGTATGGGCAAATGACTCATGGGGACGTTTCTGGGGATGGGACCCAAAGGAGAATGGAGCACTGATGATTGTGCTTTGGTTCTTAGCTGTCCTGCATGCACGCCTAGGAGGCTATGTGAAAGACTGGGGAGTTCATATCTGTCTGGTGCTAGGGGCTAACGTGATCGCCTTTTCTTGGTGGGGAGTGAACTTCTTATCGACGGGTTTACACAATTACGGATTTGCGTCAGGCGGAGATGGAGAGTTCTATCTTAACCTTTACTACATACTGAACACCACTATCGCAGTAATCGCCTTTGGCTTTGCGTGGTATGAAGTGGAAGTGAAAAAGCTTAGAAAGCGTGAGAAAGAGGCAGAAAAAAATGATGAGGAACTGAATGCCTCAAGTTCTTAGATGCCTAACTGTGCTGTAGTTGAAAAAGTGAAATGTTTTGTGCAGCAGCACGGAATAGATCAAGACTGCTCTTTTCTTGTAGCGGTTTCTGGTGGAGCTGATTCAGTGGGATTACTCCACGGATTGTTAGAAGTCGGCTTTAAGCAGCTCATTGTGTGCCACCTTAATCACGGGTTAAGAGGGGCTGAGAGTGAGGGAGATGAAGGCTTTGTAAGAGAATTAGCAGAGGGATTAAACCTTTCATTTGTGACAAAAAAAGTCGATGTGGCAGCAATTCCCGGGAGTATGGAAACTGCAGCACGCGAAGCCCGATATGATTTTTTTCAAGAACAAGTAGCCAAGTTCGACTGCCAAGGAGTGTTCCTCGGGCATCATGCAGACGATCAAGCTGAGACCGTGCTTTATAATCTATGCCGAGGTGGCCTAGGCTTACGTGGGATAAAGGAATATTCTCAAAGGGGAGAGGGGAATGAAGCTTTATCGCTGTATCGACCTTTACTCACTGTGCGTAAGAGTGAGATCGAAGCCTACTTGGTAAAAAAATCTCAACACTTCCGCGTCGATAGCTCAAATGAGGAAGCCGTAGCAGTTAGAAATAGAATCAGAAATGAGGTGCTGCCCCTACTAAGTGAGGTCTTATCTCGTGAGGTGGCACCGCTTATCAATAAAGCGGCAGAACTATCGGAGCTACGCTCTGATTATATCACTCAGAGCATTGTTCTGGAGAATTTTTTAGACCCACAAGGTCGGTTATTTTTACCAAAGCTTCAAGAGAGTCATCGTTTTATCCAGTATGAGGTGCTCAAAGGCTACCTAGAAATGCATGCCATCTCTCAACTGAGTAGTGACCTCCTAGAACGTGCTAGCGTGCTGCTGGGTGGTGGGGAAATATCTAAG
>JALZVA010000212.1 GCA_023301335.1 Akkermansiaceae bacterium | reverse complement strand
GGGCAAAAAAAATCAGCGGTAGGATAACCTACCGCTGATGTCTTAAATTTGAGCGTATGAACGTCTCTATTAACGTGAGTAAAGTTCAACCACGAGCTGAACATTCACACCGTGATCCATGTCTTCAGACTCTGGAAGACGGGCAATTGTGCCTTCGATCTTTTCACGGTCACACACGAGCCATTCCTTCATTGGGATTGCTTGAGTCTGATCAAGAAGTCTCAAAGCAAGCTGCTGAGAGGACTGCTTGTCACGCACTTTGATCACATCACCAGGCTTACAGTTGTAAGAAGAGATGTCAGTCTTTACACCATTCACCATAACGTGTCCGTGAGACACAAACTGGCGAGCTGCTGAACGTGTCATGCCGAAGCCGAGGCGGAAGCAAACATTATCAAGACGTGTCTCAAGAAGCTGACAGAGTGTGTCACCTGTAATGCCACGACGACGTGCTGCTTCTGCGTAGTATCCACGGAATTGCTTTTCGAGCACTCCAAACTGGAAACGAAGCTTTTGCTTTTCTCCAAGAGCTACTGCGTAGTCAGACTTCTTACGACGACCACCACGGAGACCGTGCTGACCAGGAGGGAAGTTACGACGTTCAAGAGCCTTTGAAGGGCCGAATAGAGCTACACCAAAACGGCGGCTGATCTTGTCTTTAGGTCCGATATAACGAGCCATAATATAAAATAGTTAGATAGTTAAAATTAAAATTCAGAATTATACGCGGCGTGCTTTCTTAGGACGGCAGCCGTTATGAGGAATTGCAGTAACATCGTTAATACCAGTTACATCGATTCCGAGAGCTTGCACAGCACGCACTGCAG
Source organism: Akkermansiaceae bacterium (assembly GCA_023301335.1). Taxonomy (GTDB): domain Bacteria; phylum Verrucomicrobiota; class Verrucomicrobiia; order Verrucomicrobiales; family Akkermansiaceae; genus Rubritalea. The sequence continues at coordinate 2,088 of JALZVA010000212.1, read as the reverse complement.
ATTCGCGACCAGCACCAGGGCCTTTGATACGCACTTCAACAGACTTAAGTCCGTGACTCATTGCTTGGCGACATGCATCTTGAGACACGACCTGAGCTGCATATGCGGTGCTCTTACGTGATCCCTTGAAGCCCATCTTACCAGCAGATGACCAGCCGATAGAGTTTCCTCTAGCATCTGTCACACTTACAAGAGTGTTGTTAAATGTAGCGGTAACGTGAACGATCCCAGCTGCAACATTCTTGCTTGCCTTGGATTTGTGAATCTTAACAGGGACTTCTTCATCGCCCATGATCTCGGCGAAGATGTCTCTCTTCTTTTCTTCTTTCTTCGGAGCACCTTCTTCAGGTGTAGCTTCCGTCTTTTCTTCCGCAGAGTCCTCTTTACTAGCAGGAGTTTCCTCTGCTGGAGTTTCTGCCACTGGAGTTTCCTCAACAGCTTCTTCTTTTTTGATATCTTCTTCAGACATTGTCTTAAAATGTTAAACGTTATTTTTATTAAGCTGCACCGCCTACTGTTCTCTTCTTACCCTTACGTGTACGGGCATTTGTCTTCGTGCGCTGTCCACGAACAGGAAGGCCACGCTTATGGCGCTGTCCACGGTGGCAGTTAATTGAGGTAAGGCGCTTTAGGTTAGCCTGACGCTCTCTGCGTAGGTCACCTTCAATAACCACTCCTTCAGAAGTGATCACAGTGGCGATTTTCACCAACTGCTCTTCTGTGAGCTGTCCTGTTCTGATATTCCCGTCAACTCCAGCATGCTCAAGAATGCGCTGTGCGGTTTGACGGCCGATTCCGTAGATATACGGGAGAGAAGCTTCAATGCGCTTCTCATTTGGTATTTCTGTTCCGAAAATACGAGCCATGTGATCGTTTTTTTATTAGTTTATTAATGTTGCTCCGCAGGAAAACATGCACCCTCTCCAGAGGAAAGGCCGCAAGGCGGGACGGGTCGTTTACCACAATTACCCATGCAGGCAAGCTAGATTTGGAAATATTTTAGAAATTTAGCCTTCAGGTAGAAAAATCTTCTATTTTAACCCTCGCACCCCCTGTTCCTTAGTAAAACAATCTTGCATATTAAGCGTCATCAGGCATCACTCCTTCTATCGCCATGAGCCAACAGCCAGACCATCAGGATCCCGTCGCAGAGTACACGAAAGTAGAATCTATTTTTGTGCGGCACAGAAACTGCCTCCTTTTAAAGGCAGACTTTTCTCCTATTTTTACAGACTACTATCTTCATCTGATGGAGCATAAGCTGAGGCACAAGCCTGAACTCGATAGCGCCCTGAAGGATCTGCTCGCAGCGCTCACCCTCCACCTCGTTGCTCGCCCTTGGGCAGAAACTATTGCGTGGACCGCAACCTTACGTGCACCACGCGTCAATTTCTTTGCCACTGGTTCATCTGTGAAAGAGCAGATCACAGGGACTTTATTCACTAAGGATGTGAAGGAGTCTGACCGTAGTCTCCTTTTTAGCCAAACGGTGCATCCTGAGACGGAAAGCCGCAAGTCCATGATCGAGATCGATTCCACCGACCCTCTCAAATGGATCGAAAACTACTACACTCACTCTGAGCAGCGCCCTGGGAGAGCATTCCGCCTCAAGGATGACCAATACGCATTGGTAGCGGCGCAGCCAGATTTTGATGAAGAATGGTTTAATAGTTTAACCGTAGAACAAGTCGATGCTATCAGTGAAGATCAAGAAACGAAGCTCTTAGAGACCCGCAAGTTTTACTTCTCTTGTGGCTGCTCAGAAGAAAAATTACTTGGTTCTTTAGCTGGATACCGAGACGATCCTGATGCGCTTTTTGGTGACGAGGATGAAATTCATGCGACTTGCCCACGCTGTAGCGCTAAATACACGTTCACACGTGATATTTTCGCCCGTTTCGACGAGGCAGAAAAAAACTCTAAAAACGAATCTTCCTAGCAGATGGATACAGCAGAAAAAACACAACGCTACATCCTCCCTACATACGGTCAATTTCCTATCGAAATCACCCATGGAAAGGGCACTGAGGTATGGGACACCAAGGGGCAGCGCTATTTAGACTTCTGCACTGGCATCGCCGTCTGTGG
>JALZVA010000211.1 GCA_023301335.1 Akkermansiaceae bacterium | reverse complement strand
ATGGCAGCCTCTCTTGCCTTCGGCGTGGCCTTTGCCACACTGATCACCCTCGTCCTCCTTCCAATGATTCTGCTCATGGTAGAAGATTTACGAAAAGCCATGAAAGCTCTCTATAGCTAACATCTCATTCTACTTAATTCTATCACAACTAACAACCATACATAGATGAATACACCTGAACCTATCGATCATTTAAATGATCACAAACTTTTTAACCTGAACCATAAAGAGCTCGCCTATGTACTTCTCAGAGTGGGCCTAGGAATGAATATTTTCTTCCATGGATTCGTTCGAATTCCCAAGCTACATGCATTTGCTAAGGGCATGACTTCAAAATTTGAGAATAGCATGTTACCTGAATTCTTGGTCTCTCCAATGGCTCACTCGATTCCTATTGTTGAAGTGATTCTGGGGGCAGGAATATTGCTAGGGATAAAAACTAAGCTATCCTTAACTGGTAACGCCCTTCTCATGATCATCTTCATATTCGGTAGCTGTATGATCGAGAATTTTCCAGCTGTGGGCGCTCAGATGCTCGTCCTTGCCACATCTGTCGCACTCTTAGCAAGCATCCCTTTCAATAGATACTTTATTATTAAATAATAATATAAACTATATAGATTATAAAAATCAGCATAGAGGCGACCTACAGGCACTTTTCTAAAAATCTATAACGAGTTCATTCTCCCTCTTCCGTAGGTCTATTCTGGTAGAGTAGTAATCCAAGATGCCTCCAAGAATGACGGGTAATAAGGTAGGCAAGGGTTTCTTCTGCATTGATTTCATTATGCAAATTTATCAATGGGCTTAAAGATGAGTGTTCTTCCAAGTAAGAACTTACGATGTTAAAGATGACTACATTCACTTTCTCATCCAGCCCCAGTTCTGACTCGGAGGTGGTGCGGAAACTTCCTCGGGGTGTTTCATGCTTCCCAGATAACCATATGGAAAATGCGGGACGAGGCTTTCCTTTGCCTACAACCACCACGCTAATCTCTGGGCTTACAGAAATGCTGTAACCTGCTCCGATCTCTATAATCTGTGCAGCTCTGCGGAGCATTTTCTCAGCTTTCTCATAAAGGTCAGCTGGGACACTAGCATGTAAGGTCAAGGAGATGGCGATACCTGCTGACTCACTTTTAAGCACAGGTTTATGGAGTTTTAAAATTTCAAAAGCCTGCTTCACCACTTCTGGGCTGGGTTCCGATGAGTCTAAGACCCTCTCCCATGCCACTAAGCTGTGCTCAGCTTTTTCCTCTTGGATGAGCTTCTCCGCGAGAGCTACATAAGCTGCGGTAGATTTATCTATCAGGTCGAGATAGTCGGATGGGTGTGACTCCACTATTTCTTGAATCTCTTCTGGCTCAGGGAGCGGGGCTACCTCTGACTCTTCGATTATCTTTTCTCTTTCTCCTAGCTCTACCTGAGTGAACTCTGAAGGAGGGGTATCCACTGAAGAATTTTGCTCCGCCAGCGTATTCGAGGCTCTTAGTCCCAAGTTCGGGGGAGTGACAAAATCATACTCCTTGGCACCCATCCAGTAGGTTACTCCAAAGGCTAACAGCCCCACAGACACACAAATATACCAAGGAATACGCACGTTTATTAGATTTAATTTACGGCCTTCTTCTAGACCGTCTTTCAGTGATTTTCTTTCTCATCGAAGAGAGCTTTTCTTTTCGTTTAAAGTCTTTACGGATCTCATCTTTTTTCTCTGGAGCACGGTTAGCATGAACAAGCATACTAATTTTGCGCGCTCGTTGAGCGATTCTTTCCTGTGCTTTCTTTTCTGGTGTGGAGCCGTCTGACATAAACTTTAATTATTTTTACTTCGTGTCGATAATCGCCTCCATCATCCGTAGAGATTCTTTATTTTTTTTCACTTCATGCACACGGTGCACAGCAGCTCCACGAGTCCTCCCATAAGCAGTCAACGCAACAGTCGCCCAGTCTCGCTCCAAAGGGCTCTCTTCTCCGAGGACCTTCCCTATGAACGATTTCCGAGAGACCCCGAGTAGTAGAGGCCGATCTTCCACGAGCAGTGTATCTAGGTGCTTCATCAATGCTTGGTTATGCTCCTGAGACTTGCCAAATCCAATGCCGGGGTCAAAACAAATACGCTGCGAATCTATGCCAAGTTGTTGAAGTTTCACTAAGCGACTCTCAAAATAAGCTCTCACTTCTTCTACCACATTGGTGTAATAAGGGGCATCCTGCATCTGCTCTGGAGTCCCCTGCATATGCATCACCACCACGGCGGCATCTGCTTCTTTACACACCTGAGGCATCTCACTGTCTCCCTCCAGGCCTGTCACATCATTGACGATGTCTGCTCCTGCTGCGATAGCCTGCTTGGCCACCTCGGCTTTTGAAGTATCAATAGAGATAAAAATATCTGATTTTTCTCTAATTGCCAGAATGACTGGAATGGTTCTCTCTAATTCCCTCTCACACGAAACATACAACGCACCTGGGCGGGTTGACTCCCCTCCTATATCGATGATATCGGCACCTTCTTGGATCATCCTCAGCCCCTTTTCTACGGCCAACGCTACATCCAAGCTCATTCCGCCATCTGAGAAGGAATCAGGGGTCACGTTCAGGACACCCATCACCATCCCCTTAGAGGAAAGGTCTATTTTCTGATTCCGAATATTCCAGATCATCTTTCTAGAATTAGGTCTCTTAATTGATCGATAAGCAATCTTTTTTCACTCGTCAGGTGGGATTGCTCTCATTCTATAGGATCGACACAAGTGATGGTTGCAATTTTAGAGGAGATATTTCATAAGCGTGCGTGATGAAAAACCGAATTGACCAACGCTTTGAAGAACTAGGAAGCCAAGCTGCATTTGTTGCCTATGTGTGTGCCTGCGACCCTAATATGGAGAAGTCTCTTGAGATCATCAAAGGCTTGGCTGACGCAGGTGCCGATATTATTGAGCTCGGTGTGCCTTTTTCTGACCCATTGGCCGATGGAGTGGTGAACCAACTCGCTGCGGAACGTGCGCTTAAGGCTGGGGCTACCACCCTTAAGGTGCTGGAGTTATTAAAGAAATTCAGAAAGACCCACCAGACTCCTATCGTCCTCTTCACTTACCTCAACCCTGTCTATACCTATGGTTTTGAGGATTTTCACAAAGATTTTGCAGAAGCTGGAGCAGATGGGATTCTCCTCCTCGATCTCCCACCTGATGAGGCGAAAAAGAATGAAGAGCTTACCAATCAAGCTGGCTTGAAAAGTATCACTCTGATTGCTCCTAACTCTCCTGATGCTCGTATCGCCGACTTAGCAGCTCAATCTGAAGGCTTCATTTATGCCCTCTCCCGCACAGGCGTCACAGGTGCACAGGCGGCTCCCTCTGCCTCCATTGGTGAAACCGTCGCTAAAATTAAGGCGCATACCCAGACACCAGTATGCGTTGGGTTCGGTATTGGCACTGCTGAGCAGTCCTCCATGGTCGCCAGTGTTTCAGATGGTGTCGTTGTAGGATCTGCCATTGTCCAAATTGTCGCTGAAAACGCGCATTCCGAGGACGTAGCGGCGAAGGTTGCCGCTTTCGCAAAACCACTCATTGACGCGGCAAAAGAAGTTTCCTAATCAGTGAGCCTAGAAACTCGTTTTTCTATTTCACCAAAGGGTTTCCACAGGGTGTAACGAGCCTTTCTTATTCCATCGTTGACAAAATGAACAACTTGGAAAAGATCTTAACAGCTCTTAAATAGGGTCTTTAAATAAATATAAAACTATGGACGAATTAAAAAATCAACTTATTGAAAAGCTCGGTCTTGATGACGGTGCTGCATCATCCGCAATCGAAATGGTATTAGGTTTTGTTAAAGACAAGCTTCCCGATGGTGCACAAGGCATGATCGACTCCATCAGCAATGGTGAAGAAGGCGCAGGCGGTGCACTTGACGCAGTCAAAGGACTTTTCGGTAAGTAAACTAACCAACTAAAACTCTACAAAAACGACTTACCCCAATTTGGGGAAGTCGTTTTTTAGGGTCATTTTTTACCCTTTCCCTACTGGCTGTTATAGTCCGTTCCTCTGATTCGAGATCCAGACACTCTGGTAAGGAGCTAAAGTCACTACCTCTGTAAGGTCTGGGTAGTCTCTCCCTGTAAGCAGATCACACCAATTTTCAGTTTCTATGAGATTTAGTTCCACCAGTGGAATACTCTGAGCTTGGTCAGAAATATTATGGATTGCAAAGATGCTTTGCTTACGATCGATACTCTCTCTCCAGAACGCAAAGACTGCAGTGCCGAGGTGTAGAGTATATTGAGTGGCATTCGGGTGGAATGCAGGCTGCTCACGGCGAATCGCGATGAGATTTTTCATCTCAGTAAAGACTTCCTTCTGATGATGGCTATCATCAGTGAGCGCCATCGTGAGCTCTGCGAGGTCGTATTTATAGCGGTTAATCGTTCTCGCATGGCCTGTTTCGGCTACCCCTTTTCGATTATTTTCTGTGCCTAACAGACTATGGATATAGAATGCCGGGATGCCCTCTAACGCAAGCATGACAGTGTGCGCACATAAGAAGCGTGCAGTGTTATACACATCTTTTTCTCCTGAGACAGTTCCCGACAACGCATTGTAGAGGGAAATATTTGCCTCATAAGGCTTTAAGTCTCCTTCTGGAGTTCGGCGCATTGATATCTCTCCTCCAAAACTCTTAAAAGCGTCTATCATTTGATTTAGCTCCCCTTCATTGAGAAGACCTTCCGCAGGGCGTAAGCCTATCCCGTCATGTGAGGCAATGAAGTTTAAATACGCACGTCCCCTTCTTGCTGGAGGCATCGATATAATCCAAGTTTTCAAATGAGTCGCATCTCCACTCAAGAGCGTATGGATAAGAAGCGGAGGGAGAGAGAAATTATAAATTAGATGCGCCTCATTATCATTTCCAAAGTAAGAGAGATTCTCTTTGTTAGGCACATTAGTCTCTGTAATAATAATGGCTGATGGGTTGATGTGCTCGATCACTAACCTAAATAGCTTAATGATTTCATGCGTTTGTGGCAAATGCACACAACTGGTCCCAGACTCTTTCCAGAGGAATGCAATCGCATCTAATCGGAAAATCTTTATATCTTGTGAGAGATAGAACTGAATAATATCAACCATCTCTAACAGCACTTCTGGATTAGCAAAGTTGAGGTCGACTTGATCCGCACTAAAGGTGCACCACACTTGCTTCACTCCGTCCACGGTCTTCACCTCCGAAAGAAGTGGAGAAGAACGCGGTCTCACCACCTTACTGATATCCTTGAAGTCAGCACCATCTACGAAGTAACCCTTTCCTGGGGATTTGTTTTCTTTAAAATTCTTAAACCATTCCGAATCTGCTGAGCAGTGGTTCACAACCAGATCTGCCATCACATCAAAGTCCTTACTGATTGCCCGGACACCTTGCCAGTCTCCGTGCTCTTTTTTCACCTTTTTATAATCAATGACAGAGAATCCATCATCTGAACTATACGGATAAAAAGGAAGGATATGCACTCCACTGATAACATCCTTAAGCTCTCTTGTGAAAAAGGTGTGAAGCGTCTGTAACGGCTCTTTCCCTTCTTCTTTAAGGCTGTCGGCATAGGTGATAGAGATCACATCTTTTTCATTCCATTTGTTTTCTACTGGGACTTTAGTCACCTCTGTTTGGTCAAGCTTAGCTAGCTTAATCACTTTATCTGTGATGCTATCTGCGGTCTCCTCTCCATAAATTTTTCTCACATGCTCTCGGATACGTTGTTTCAAGCGTTTCTTCGCTGGATGAAGGGATGGCACATTGACCTTATCTGATCCTAGTTCCTGCCTGTCTTGCTCCACCGCATCACGAATCTGATCTAACACATCCGGCATGGCTGAAATCACTCTCTTCCAACTCGGCATGAAGGGGGTATCCATAGAGTTCTGTGGATCGAGGAAGTCACAACCCGCCTGCATGATATTCTCAGCAAATAGTTCCACAGCCTGGCCTTCCTTATGGCGGTCGTATTTTAAACCATTGATCGCGGAAACATTATTGAAGCTTTCTACTAGATCTAGAGCTATACGGTAATAGGCAGCCTTCAGTGTTCTGATTTTCTCACTACTAAAGACCTCTCCTTGAGTGGCCATTTTACGAAATAAAGACTTTGCAATATCTGAAGACATCTTTGAGAGTCCACGTGCCTTATCCTCTATCGAAAGATCTTGATGCTTATGATCATAGGTTTCTGCAATATCCACTTGGCAGATTTGCTGAGTGGAGTAGTTCCTGTGCATTTCTGAGAGAGTTCCCATCTCTAAGCCCCAGTCAGAGGGAATGCGAATATCCTCAATCACATCTCTACTCAGAGAAAACTCTCCTGCCAGCGCATAACGGAAAGAGTCTAAGTACTCTAAGTATTGATTAGATCCGCAGACACACTTCAGAGCTCTGAGAAGTGGCGTGACCAGAAGTCGGCACACTCTTCCATTCAT
>JALZVA010000210.1 GCA_023301335.1 Akkermansiaceae bacterium | reverse complement strand
GCTTAGGTTGTTGTTGACTCAGCTCTGCACTACAGCTGAGAAGCGAGAATGCGGATAGATAGATACTTATTAGAGACTTCACCATAAGGTATAAGATGAAGGCTCTTGTTTTTTATTCCCATCTTTTGGAGCCTTACTCGCTATTTTCCGCTAATTTACTTCTAAGGAGAAAATTAGCCCTCCTTTAAAACAAGCCTGTTAAAATAAAAAAAGCTCGCCGAAGCGAGCTATAGAAAATAGGTCTAGAAGGATTCGAACCCTCACAAACTGAACCAAAATCAGTAGTGCTACCATTACACCATAGACCTGTTTTTCAATGGGTGCCTTGCGGCGGGCTGGTTGGTAGCCAATTTTATTCTTATAAGCAACATCAAAATAGATGTTTTTTATAAAAACCTCAGAGAGGGCGAAAAATAAGAGGACTTGCGAGTCCATGAAAAAGGAGTGAAGGGCTCGCCCTGCCCTGTAGTTAAGAGTTTTAGCGGGAACTCCTCAGTTAGCTTAACGGGATGGTCTCTTTTTTGATCCTTTCTATGGGATTAGTTTATTGCCAAACCGAGCAAAATGTTCAGACTCTCAGCAGCGTTCCCTGTCTCAAGCATATGAAAATTACCACCGGTACGGCACACCCGACTTTAGCTAAAGAAATTTCTGATTATCTGAATCTCCCACTGACGGATGCGACAGTGACAGCATTCCCTGATGGAGAGACCTTTGTGAAGATTAATGAAAATATCAGAGGAGAAGACTTTTTTATTATTCAGCCAACTTGCCCACCGACGAACCATAACCTGATGGAACTTCTCATCATGGTTGATGCGGCGAAACGTGCGAGCGCGGGGCGTATCACCGCTGTGATCCCACTCTATGGTTATGCCCGTCAGGATCGTAAGGATCAGCCACGGGTGCCGATCACGGCTAAGCTAGTGGCTAATCTTCTTTCCGCAGCCGGTGTTGACAGAGTGCTTACCGTGGATTTACACGCCGCACAGATTCAAGGATTTTTTGATATCCCAGTGGATCACCTACACGCCAAGCCAGTGATGGTGAAGAGACTTAAAGAACTTCTTGGAGGTGAGCAAATGGATAACCTCGTCTGTGTCTCTCCCGATGTAGGCGGAGTGAAAAATGCGCGAAGTATGGCAGATTCTTTAGGAGTGGATTTTGCCATCGTGGCGAAGCACCGCGTCTCGGCAACGAAGGTTGAGGCAAAGCACGTCATCGGAGATGTCGAGGGAAAGAACGTCCTCATGATCGATGACATGACAGAAACTGCCGGCACACTCTGTGCAGCCGCAGAAATCCTCAGCGAGCATGGGGCCAAGCGTATTTTTGCAGGTGTTTCTCACGCTATTTTAGGAGATTTGGCGAGAGAAAGATTTGATAAATCCATGATTGAAAAAGTCATTGCAACCAACTCAGTTCCACAAGCTTATGGAAATAAGGTGGAGGCGGTTTCAATCGCACCATTACTAGCAGAGGGAATCAAACGTATTTCAAACTCGGAAAGTGTTACATCTCTCTTTGACATTTAGAAACTTTTGGGGTAAATCCCGCGTCCGACCCGCTCGAGGCTTCACCAACTCTCTTGTCCTCACTGAACGGGTTCTAACCTGAAACGTCAGATAAAGTAACTTCTGGCGATGTCTAAATCGAACCAATAAAAATACATACATTATGTCTGAAACAAGAAAACTTAAGGCCGAAGGTCGTCAGCGCACTGGAACTGGTGTGCTCAATGCAATGCGCCGTGAAGGCTGGGTTCCATCTGTAATTTACGGAACAGGAACAGAAAATAAGAATGTTAAGGTGAAAGCTAAGGCATTCGGCGACCTTCTTAACGAAGCACCATCTGCAAAAATTCTTATCAATCTTGAGCTCGAAGATGGATCTACGCAGCTCACATTCATTCAAGATCTTCAACATGACGCTCTCACAGGACAGATTCTTCACGCGGACTTCCTCGCAGTGGATCAAGAGTCTGAAGTGAAAGCTGCTCTTCCACTCATTCTCACTGGAGAGCCACAAGGTGTAAAAGCTGGTGGTGCTCTCGAGCAGACCATTTACAAGCTTGCGGTTAAGGCGAAGATCAAGAACCTTCCTGAAATCATCGAAGTAAATGTAGAGCATCTCGAGGTTGCTGAATCACTCCGCATGGGTGAGATTAAGTTCCCTGAAGGTGTTACGCCAACGCTTAATGACAAGGTTGTAGTAGCTCTCGTAGCTAAGACACGTGTCGCTCAGTCAGCAGGAGCAGAAGGAGCAGAGCCAGCAGTAGCTGCTGCTGAGTAATCGTTTTAAAACGTTTTCTAAAAACCCGCAGATATATTCTGCGGGTTTTTTTTGTTAAGAAGGGATTGCCCTTTAATCGAGTTTTGTAGAACTTAGCTTCTGTGATATCCGAGGAAGAACTCACCAAACTTGCCCGTGACCACTCTTACGAGCTTGGTTTGGTAGGATTGGCAAAGGTGGTGCAGGTGAGGTGGAACCCAAGGATGCGGAGCACAGCAGGGCGCGCGTACTATCAGAAAGCACTGATAGAGTTGAACCCTCACCTCATGGAGGTAAGTGAAGAGGAGCTACACCGTACCTTTCTTCATGAAATGGCGCACCTCGTAGCCTACGCCAGAAATGTCCACCGGAGAATAGCTCCACATGGAGAAGAGTGGAAGAATGCATGTAGAGACTTAGGAATACCTAATGAAAAGGTAACGCATGATCTACCCCTCCCTAGCAGATCTTATCAGCGTAACTGGCATTACACCTGCCCTCATTGCAAGGCTCTGATCACACGTGTGAGAAAAATGAAGGGGAGGTGGGTAGCCTGCTACACCTGTTGTAAAAAATATAATGCTGGGAAGTATCATGTGAAATTTGCCCTAGTAGAGAGCTATGTGACTGATTCCTCTCAGTTATAGGCTGTCTTATAACACCTACTGTTACGCCCTAAGTACGCAGTGCTTTTCCTGATGAGCCTTTTCAAAAAAGAAAAATAAGCCAGGGAACAGCATCCAGAAAAGTGTCTCCTGGTCTTCACCCTCTTGGGGAAGTGCCTTGACGAGTTTTTCAGAATTTGCCCATTCCACCTGGATGGAAGTCAGATCTGCTAAAGCCATCGACTCGGCAATACGGGAGACTTCGAGTGGGGATAAGACGTGGATTGGAGAGCCATCAAGAAGGATCTCACTAGGCTTACCTCCTGAAAAGAGTAAGCTATGCACACTCACATCGAGGTAATCAAGCCAGACCAACTGAGCCGCATGGCTAAACGCTTCCAGTGTAAAAGTCTGCTCGCTCCCCTGATAGCGGCTCTCAAGGATGGAAAGCATCTGTGCATCAGTAAGCTGGTCTTCTACAGAAAAGCCCATGTCCTGCATCATACTGATGGCGAGCTCGGGCGACTGCATCAGCTCACCGACACTCTGAGTAGAGACCTGACAAAAAAGCATCTTAAACTGGGCGTTGGAATCGCATACGGTGGATAGACTTTCCCTCACCCTCCCACTGCACTTGGAAGTCTGTCTTTGGGTAGAAAAAGGCATCCTCAGCCCACTCCAGTTCAGGAAACCTCCCGAAGAGCTGAGCCTTTTCCTGTGACCACTCAAAATACTCAGAGTGATCTGTCTTAAAGTAAAATTCCCCCCCTGGCATGATGACCTTTTCTAAGGCTTCGAAGAAAGAGACCTGTACGAGTCTTCTTTTATGGTGGCGGTCTTTTGGCCAAGGATCTGGGCAGAGTAAGTGCAGTTTAGAAACACAGCCTGGAGAGAGTAACCACTCGACCACATACTTGGAGTCAAGTCGCAGCACCTTCACATTTGTGAGGCCTAGTTTTTCAGCCTTACGGCAGACCTTTTTGACTCGACCTAAGAGTCTTTCCACGCCGAGAAAATTCCTCTCAGGATAGTGCTGAGCCATCTCTAAGAGAAATGTCCCATCTCCACAGCCTAGATCGATTTCCAGTGGATGATCATTCCCAAAAATATCCACTCCTGAGACTTGGCCAAAGTAGTCTTTAGGTGTGTATTCACAGAGCATAGGTTCTCTTGCTTCCAGCTGATTCATGGCGTCACAGTGAAGGTATTAGAGCTTCTGTTCAAGAGAGATTTTAGTCAGATTTACTTCCTGTGGAGGCTGGCAGCAGGGGCTTCTCTTTTTCACTAAATTAAAGTTTCAGTATTTTTTGAAAATAAAAACTTGATCATTTGAAAAATTCTAGTATCTGTATCTCAAGTTTCAAAAAACGATGATTCAAGTAACGCACAATACTATTAGCATTAAGGGTGGCAACATTGCCGGCCAAGCTATTGGTATGGGCCATTCGTCGTCCTCATCCTCCTCTTGGTCGAAAGGCTCAGGTTATTTTAACAGGAGCGAGCTAGGGTAAAGATACTTAGAAAAAATTCTTCAATTAAGTTTTCACCAGCTCGCATTCCATCACCGGAAGCGAGCTTTTTTATTTTATAACACAAACCAAAACAAATCTATGAACAAACTAGAAACAAACCAAACAAAGATAAGACCTCGGGCAACTGTCGGAGAAGAATTAGGACTCCTCGTGAATCTCTTAAGAGCTGAAAAAATCGGCTACCGTACACTACTACGAAGTGTGGCTGAAGTTGTAGCGGACGATTATGAACTCGTGATTACCGCTGTGCTAATCCTCACCGACCGTAAAAAAATCATGGCTGCGGGTATTACACCAGTGGAGTTCGAGGACGCACTAGTCGCTGTGCGCTGTGCAGATGAGTTCCGTGGGAAAGAAACAGTGATTGCGGCAATCGCTGACGCAATGAAGGCGGGATGGTAAACGCTCATCGTAGAATGTCGTTAGCAGATACCACAGAGAATGGAGGAGGTGCCTCAGCCTCCTCGGATGATTCTCAACCCGTCTACCGTAGAGATCATCTACGTGGGCTGAAAGATGCCCGCGTAGATTTTTTACCCTTCTTAGGAAATAGTTTTTGCCAGTCCAATGGCACGGACCATACCGAGTGCCTTGTTTCGACATTCGTTATGCTCGGAAGTAGGGTTCGAGTCTGCAACCACACCCGCCCCGGCTTGGACATAAGCCTTTCCGTCTTTTAAAAGACAGGTTCGCAGCGTGATACATGAGTCATGCCCTCCGTCCCACCCGAAGTAGCCCACAGCACCTGAATAGGTGCATCGCTTATTTTTTTCTAGCTCATTGATGATCTGCATCGCTCGGATTTTTGGCGCCCCACTGACTGTTCCAGCGGGGAAGGTGGAGCGTAAAACGTCATAGGCACTGTGCCCATCTGCTAGACGGCCACTGACATTAGAGACGATGTGCATCACGTGGCTGTAGCGCTCAACAATCATGAAATCATCTACACTTACCGAACCGTGCTCTGCGATCCTTCCGACGTCATTACGTGCGAGGTCCACGAGCATCAGGTGCTCGGCACGTTCCTTGTGATCACTCAGTAAATCTTCTGCGAGCGCATCATCCTCTTCCTGATTTTTTCCTCTCCAGCGCGTCCCGGCAATAGGACGGATATCAATTTTTCCTCCAATCGAGCGGACATGTACCTCAGGGGAGCTGCCAACCATTGAGAAGCCATTGAGCTGAAGGATGAACATGTAGGGTGAGGGGTTTACATGACGCAGCGCACGGTAGAGATTGATCGAGGAGCCATCGTAGTCGGTTTCAAAACGTTGGCTGGGAACCACCTGAAATGCATCGCCCATACCGATGTATTCCTGAGCCTTGGTCACCATCGCTTCGTATTCCTCCTGTGTCGTATTGCCTTTAATCTCAGGAGTCGGATACTCGGCAAGCCCATTAAGAGCGGGAACGTGGCAAGGTTGATCGAGCGTTTCTAACAGTTTTTCAAGCTTGCTCACAGCGAGGTCATACGCCGCATCTGCATCCTCAGCCTCATCGATGAAGGCGTTAGCCACCACGAGTAAGCGCTTAAGTTGGTGGTCAAAGATGAGCACCGTATCTGCCATGAAGAAAATAGAATCGGGTAAGCCTAAGTCGTCTTTTTCATTCGCAGGGATACTTGGCTCGAACTGGCTCACTGCATCATAGGAAAGGTAGCCGACCATACCTCCGAAAAAGGGTGGCACATCTTTGCCATGCTCCACGGGCTTATACTTTTCCATTAAAGACTCTAGCTCCGCCAGCACATCCCTCTGGGCTGTCCAGCTGCGTGTTTCTCCCGCTTCCGTGTAAGTGATTTCTTTACCACGCGCTTCGAAATGTGCCTTTGGATTGGCTCCGAGGATCGAGTAACGCCCGCTGGCATTGGTGCTTTCCGCACTCTCAAACAAAAAGGCAGGGTTACCATCTGCTGAAATCTTGGTGTATGCAGAAACAGGTGTTTCGTAGTCTGCTGCAAGCTGCACATAGATCGGTACCACATTCCCTTCCTTTAGAAGAGAGTGGAAATCATGACGTAAAGGTCTAACGGGTAGATTGGATGCTACTGAACTCACGCCGCTAGGATGGCAGCGGATAGCACAGAATCAACTCAAAATCAGGACAGGTTAAAACAAAGGCTTGCTGCACCGGCAATTTGTGTAAAAGTTTTCCCGACTAATTGACCTAAAACCATGATTTCATTTGATCTTCCATCCGTTACCAAACTTGTTGCTCACCGCCGAAGTATTAAGCCTGTCGATATGGACGCGTCCCGCCCTGTCTCTAAGGAACTTCTAGAGGAACTTGTCGAATGTGCTAACTGGGCACCCTCGCATGGCTTGACCGAGCCATTTCGGCTCCACACTTTTTACGGGAATGCACGGGAGAAATTTGCTGAGAACCTTCAGCAGTGCTATAAGGCGGAGACCTCTGAAGCAGAATTTAAGCAGGAAAAATTTGATAAAATGGGGAAAAACGTGATGCTTTCTCACTCTATCATGGCGATCGTGATGAAGCGTGGAACCAACCCTAAAATCCCTGTGATCGAAGAAGTTCAGGCAGTCGCCTGTGCCGTGCAGAATATGCACCTCGCCGCATCTGCAGTAGGCCTAGGTCTCTACTGGTCTTCTCCTGCAGTGAGCTACGGGGACGGATTTAAGCAATTCCTCGAATTAGGAGAAGAGGATCAATGCCTTGGTTTCTTGTTCATTGGCTGGCCGAAGCAAGGATTCGAATGGCCCCAAAGCCGCCGTTCTCCAGCGACTAAGAAAATCATCTGGAATGAATAATATAAGTGGTATGACGCCGCGCTCCCAAACATGCCTGAATTAACTGCGACTACTATAAAACGTTTTCTTGCTGAGGAGACTTGGCGCCAAATGTTTGACGGGTTTTCTCTTACAAAAGGAAAGAAGCTCTCGCAGTCAAAGTATATCTCCTCAGTTAAAGCGGAGTTGTTAGACTCAGGGGACTGGGAGCTGTTGAGTTTAGTGATGGAGCCTGACGGGCATCAGCACGAGTCGATTATTAGCTTCTGGATTGAAGATGGAGAGGTAGTTTGTGATACCAGTTGTGATTGCTCCCAGCGGGCGCAGTGCCCGCATAATGTAGCGACGTTACTTTACCTCTCGAAGGCAGATAGAGTAGACGCGCTATGGGACACATCTCCAGTCGATAGCCATATTGAAAAGGCAAACGAAAAAGGCGCACGCGATGC
>JALZVA010000209.1 GCA_023301335.1 Akkermansiaceae bacterium | reverse complement strand
GTGCCCTCGATGAGTTTTCCGTCCTGAGACAAATACTCAAGTAACTGGTTCGTATTCGCGGATTTCTTAAAAATCGTCACCAATGTGATACCTATGACAAAGTAAACTGCTACATCGATAAAGTCTCTCACTGACGTCCGGATCGCCCCGACGAGTTTATCCCCCGGTTTATGCTCATGGTGATGGTGGTGATCACATCCTTCATGGTGATGCTCATGGTCGTGATCACACTCACTGTGCTGATGGCTACATGTGCTCGGATGCTCTTGATCCTTTTCTTTCTTTTCCCCCTCACAGCAGGCGTGGTCACTACAAGTGCTAGTGGCAGGGACAGCACTATGGCCTTTTCCGCTGAAATGCAGTCGCTCAATCACAGAGCGACGTAAGATTTTTTCTAACGGTAAGAAAACAATCAATATTCCTACCGTTACCGCGACGAGATAGCCTAAGAGCATTCTTGAAAGTGCCATACCCATAGGTTCACCTGCAAAAGCTGTGTAGGTGCTCATAAAGGTGATCGGATTAACAATGGGGGCAGCCAGCATGTAGGCAAATGCGCTCCCAACCGGAAGGCCTTTCCCCACCAAGCGACGAATGACAGGTACCACCGTGCATTCACAAACGGGAACGACTAAGCCCATTAAACCGCAGGTAAAAATAGAGAGCCAGCGGTTCTTAGGGAGGAATTTCTCTAGCGTCCCAGAAGGTAGATACACATCAATAAAGCCACTAATAAGAGTCCCTATAAAAATAAAAGGCAGTCCCTCAAATAAAACAGAGAGAAAGGAAAACGCAAAATTCTTAGCGAAGTCCTCATTAATCATGGATGCTATAATTCCGTCAAAAAGCACAGTGCTAAACAATACCTAACCTAGCCTCTTGTCAACTCTGACTAAGTATCTCTCTGAAGACTACTTAGCGCCCTTACTAAATAGCACTGCTGGAATAGTTCTTAATAAAATGCTGATATCTTTCCACAGTGACCACGAATCGATGTATTCTAGATCCATATCTACCCATTCCTCAAAGCTGGTGATAGAGTTTCTCCCGCCTGCTTGCCAGGTGCAGGTGATCCCAGGCTTCACACTAAGGCGACGGCGATGCTTAGCTTCCTCAAACTCCTTCACCTCATACACGGGAAGTGGTCGGGGGCCTACTAAGCTCATGTCTCCTAAGAGCACATTAAACAACTGAGGCAGCTCATCGATACTGGTTTTTCTCAAGAAGCTACCAAATTTAAACACACGAGGGTCAGCGTCTAACTTAAAGACTGGTCCTTCCATCTGATTCCCCTGGTCTTTCTTCACCTCTGCAAGCTTCGCTTCCGCATCTGGAATCATCGTGCGTAACTTATACATTCTAAATGATTTTCCAAATCTTCCGGAACGGTCTTGAATAAAAATCGGAGAATGCCCAGGACTCGTAAACATAATCCCAATATAGGCGACTACCAAAAAAGGCAGGGCAAACAAGATAAGGATAAACGCTCCTAGCCTATCCAGCACCTCTTTACCGAAAAGTTCCCAAGAGAGATCAGGGGTCGAGCGCAGCACCAACATCGGCTTTCCTCCCAGTGAGTCAAAGTCTGGTCGTGCTAGCTGGGTACGGATAAAGCCTGCATTCACCCACGCCTCTACTCCCTGAATTTCACAGATTTCAATAGCTCGTGAAAGCTTTCTAAACTCAGAATCATCTACAGAAAACACCACACGCTGCACGGAGTATTCATCCAGATAATTCCTCAGCTCTTCCACATCATGTTTCTTAAAATCAAAGGTCGCTACAATATCCCAGTAGTCTGTGATATTTTCAGGCGTATCTCCCAGTAACGATTCCATATCACTAGCACTTCCTGCAAAAAGCACGAGTTCTCTATACCTATCACTTTTTGCTAAGTGCCGACGGTACCTTATCCATAATCTGTCACGAATCAGCAATGCTATCACGAGGATAGAAAAAGAAGTCCCTACCGCTAATCGACTCGATGCATCAAGCTGAAGAAAAATAACTAAGGCTCCAATCAAGCCTCCTAAAATCGCCGAACTCTGCACCACTACCCAAAGTGAGTAGGAAAATTTCTTACGTAAATCTGAAGCGTAAAAATTAAATTGATACAGTAAAAACGGCATCACGATGACCGCGATGACCAGCATCCACCAAATTTCGTTAAGTACAACCTTAGGGGGTAGGTTCAGAGAAAGAGCGGTAACAATCGGGTCTCGAAGACTCGCACCTATCACAAACGCAACTGCAATGATCAGCCCGTCTATTACCAGCATCAGTTTTCCTGAATGCCCTACTCTACTTCTTCCGCTCATGCTGTTCTTCAACTACCTCTTCTTTTTACTAAAGACTCTATTCCTAGGGGAAAAAGTCACAGAAGATTTTAATTGCAGTAATAATTTTTCCTCAGGAGCAATACTATTTTTTTTCAATATTTGAAATTGCTGACCCACGATTTTCATCATTGCGCTATATTCCTTCGGTATCTCCGTTTTCATTAAACGTTTGATATGTTTGTAAATTTGCTGCGTGTGCATGACGTAAGCCATCGATTTCGTGTACTCCCCCTTCGCCCCTAAACCATCCGCCTGCCTTGCCGCCTCTACCAAATGTAACTGCATGAAATGTAATTCTATCGTATTTCTCATCTGCGCTTGAGCCTCTTGAATGCGAAAGCGAAACGCTTTGCTATCTGTAAGTAACTGCATACAGGGTCTTAGTTCCTCTATTTGCTTCTCCACCGGTAACGCGGAAAAGTCTGTTTCCTGAGAAGACAGGAGGCGCTTATACTTCGTGATTGCCAAGGTGGTTCTCGGGCCGTAGTCGAGCTCAGATGCCCCCACTAAGTCGATGGCATGTCCTAAGTGTGCTTCAGCTTCGTCAAACTTCCCTAACTTTGTAGCCACTTTCCCACAGTTAAGCGCTAATACACCATTATTTGGATGCTTCTCCCAAGCTTGTAAAAATGCCTCGTAGGCGGCCTCTAAAGCCTCTGTACCTTTCACTTTTAGTAGTAGCCTCCCCGCCTTCTCATACTGGGCAAAGTCTCCAGTCCTCTCACCAACCTTAAGATAATATTCAGCAGCTTTTTCAGGATGTGATTCCTCTGCCGACCTTGCCTGCTCGTAGGGTACGACACTTAACCAATACAATGGCAATTTCACCAGCATCACAGCCACGAGTAACACCGCCGCACCGTAACTCACACATGCTCGTCTATTCCGCTCTACTGAATAACTCACACAGCCCACCATCGCTCCCAATAAAATACTCAAGGGTAAGACATGTAGTGTGAAGTCTACCAAGCATTGAATAAAAATAGCGACCAAACCACCACCAACCGCTATCCACAAAGGTAGAGATACTCCGCTCTCATCCTTTGCCCCAGCCACACGCACGAAATTTTTCAAGAAGAGCGACACCACCAGCACGAGCAAGGCAAGAAAACCAAAGAAGCCTATATACCCGTAATTCACCAGAGCTTCAACATACTCATTATGCACCACACGTGGATCATTCAGGCTATTATTCAATCTTCCTGTATCCCAAACCCTGCGCGCCTCATACTGAAAGAAACGAGATCCTCCTCCGATCAGTTCATTCGCAGGCTCAGCGTCTGCAGCCATCAGCAGCATGTCCTGCCTTGAGTTTAGAAACAAAAAATTATCATCTAAATCTCTCTCCTCAGCGACGAAGGAAATCACCAGCCAAGCTAGCAAAGTGATAGTAAGCAGAGAAATCCCCGATATCACTAAAGAAGAACGCCCATTTTTTTTACTCTTCAACCCTCTTACTAGCATTATCCCACCTAAGCTTACCACATGGGCGATGATGATCGCCACCAAGGCTCCACGTGAATGCGAGCTGATCAGCAAGAATAAGGACAAGACCCAGCCACTCAGCCATACAGAACGTAGTCTCCAGCTCGGCAGTCTTTTTTCATTTGCTAAGCGAAACCCCAGTGCATAGCTAAACAAAATCAGGCCCATTAAGCCCACAAAGAGCGCAAAAAAATTAGCATGCCCAAAGAAGCCACTAATTTGATCTTTCCCAGCTATCATTTGTCGGAATGGAACATACGTCGGGTCACCCCACTGCCAGATCAAAGGAATACACTGCACCAATAAGGCCACACATGCTAGCCAAGGAGCTAGCTTCCCTATCCAGGCACGGTTCTGTTCAGGAAGACACAGTACCGCAGCACAGAACATGCCTCCAAAAAGCATCAAGTCACGCTCCCCAAACGCCGTCACCTCAGAAAAAACAGCACGTAAACAAAAGTACACTAACACACAAGAAAAGGGCAGCATCACGCCTCCAAAGCAAGAATGCCCCTTCGATAGAAAAGACCTCACTAGCACACTCAATGCCCCAATTAATAAAAATAACAGAGGAACCGATAGCCTATACGCAAAATCATTATTCCCATACACAGATGCTCCCAATACACCTAAAAAAAAGAGGATGACCTCCAGCAAAGGCAGCTGACTATTAAACTTACTATTTTCCATTTTTCTCTTTCATGTAACTAGGTAGTCGATCCACTACCACCCATCCTTCTCCAAGCTCTTCCTCTGCAAGATTTACTTCCTCACTCTTCCACTGCGTAGCTACGCCACCCCCAGTATCCACCTCTACCTTCTGGATAAAAAATGCGCGGTGTTCTCGGACTGGTAAAATTTTTCCCTCAAAGTCTGGGTCATCACTGCTAAGTAGTAGCACATCACTCCCCTCTGCTAGCTGACCCGCTATGCATTCTATCGGTAACTCACCACTATCCTCTATGACTATTCTCCCTATGCCTAATCCCCCTGTTTTCTCAAATACAACCCCCTTCAATCCTTTTAACACCTCTTCTCTAAATCCTTCATCTCCATGAACGGTTCCCTCTCTGCGTAAAACTCTCTCAGAAAAAAGAGCACCCTTCATATCATCCGTGTAGCGCACTTCTTCACCTTGAATCGCTGCAGCTAACTCTGGGTACTTAAATAATCGGTCTTTTAGCACTAAAGGACTACGCGTAAAATCGACTTCATTCCAGGACTCCCAAACAGCTTGGTTATGGTCCACTGGTATTTGCTGAGTCTTTCCAAGATCCCAGAGAAATTTAATACCCCCGCCCATCGGCCAGTACCCATCAGTGGTAGGGTAACGCGTTGCTGTTAGCACAGACACACTAGGAGAAGAAACAGATGGTAACCGAATACCCACAAACAGAAAGCACAGGCCCCCTAGGCAAACCAAACTCCAAAGACCCCGCATCCCCTTATGCTTAAAAATACTCATCCACACCTCTTGCCCCCTCGGAAGCATGCAGGAAAGGAGTACCACCACAGGAACTAATATCAAATGCCGCGGAGTGAACAATAATCCCATATAAAAGAAGAGCGGGAAAAACACTGCGATCGCTAAGCTGCAGCCTCTCATTCCATATTTTTTAAAGCAGCCTAATCCGAGTAAAACACACAGTCCAAAGACCGCCCCCAAGCCAAAGACAAGATATGCCGCCGCAATTTTAGGATCAAAGAAAAATGCTTCCCCAATCCCCGCAGTATGCCCAGCTCCCACCAATCTACTCAA